>CAXBKI010000027.1:0-13099 GCA_963975955.1 uncultured Devosia sp. | reverse complement strand
TCAATCGCGCCCCAAACACACCGGTATCATCAAGCGCCTCAAGATGGCGCCACGCCGAAATCGCCCCGGAGACATCCCCCTGCTTGTCGCAATAGCCACCCAGCAGGTCCCAGCCGGCCGCCCAGTTCGGCACCAGTTCCAGCACCTGGGTCATCAGGTCGGCGGCAGCAGCAAACTCGCCGTCTTCGGCGAGCATTCTGGCATAGCCGGCGCGGCGATCGGCGATGACATCGCCGGAAGAATACGACACCTTGGTCAAGACGGATGTGATCTCTGCGGAGCACCGGCCCAAATCGCCCGGCGGACGGGGATTTGCAGCAATTCCACGCCGAATGCAAGCCTGTCGATGAGGGCGGTTTTCCGTCTCCATGAATCTGCCTGTCTCCTGGAGGCATGTCTGCCCGTGATTGGCCGCTGGCTTCAGCCTGCGCCGTGAATTCCGGCTCAGCACGATCGGGCAGTGAGGGACGCTGTTCGTGGATCCACGGCGCGCCAGCCTCAGCCTCGAGATATGGCGCAAATACTTGGCGACGCTTTTCTTTTCCTTGGCGAGAACAGTGTTCCGCTCGCGTCCTCTGTTGTGACTACAGAGATATTGAACAGCCCCGCTTTTGGCGCTAAGCTCCGCCGATCGAATATTGCGGCCGACCGATCTGATTACGCGAACATTCATTCGCCTCTGCTGACGTCACTTTCCGATACTCGATATCACTACAGGTCGCAGTCAATAGTGACGACGACCGCCTACAGCAGACTGCACGAGGGAACGCGCATCATGGCAACTGGCACTGTAAAGTGGTTCAACGGCCAAAAAGGCTATGGCTTCATTCAACCGGACGAAGGGGGGGCGGATGTTTTCGTGCACATCTCTGCCGTTCAACGCTCCGGGCTCAATGGGCTGGATGAAGGGCAGAAGATCAATTACGAAATCGTCAAGGACAAGCGGACGGGCAAGTCCGCCGCCGACGCGCTGACAAGCGCCTAGAAGCGGCGCCGAGACACAAGGAGGGCGCGTTCACTTGGAGGTGACGTGCCCTTTTTGACGACAGCCGGACGGCTAGATGCGGCCCAGTTCTTCTGTGCGTCGCCGCGTCGCGGCGACAGTACTATCCATCAGTTCTGTGAGGCCGGGCTCCCCCATCAGGATGGCGAGGCCCGCAGCCGTCGCTCCCTTGGGTGAAGTTACATTCTCACGCAATTCCGTGGGCGAAACATCACCGGCATCCATCAGCGCGGCAGCACCAATCACTGTGCCACGCGCCAGGAGTTCGGCGATTTCATCTGGCAGGCCCTGTCGCTTGCCGGCTGCCGCAAGAGCTTCAACCATATGAAAAATATAGGCAGGACCGGATCCCGATACGGCTGTCAGCGCATCCAGCTGTGCTTCGTCCTCGAGCCACACAACCTCGCCCGAGGCCGACAGCAGCGCATCCATCGATACGCGATCTTCGGCAGTCACATCGCGTCCCGGGACAACCCCGGTAATGCCTTTGCGCACCTGCACCGGCGTATTGGGCATGGTCCGCATGATCCGCTGTGTACCGGCCTTGCTGGCCAGTCGTGCCAGATCGATGCCGGCGGCGATCGATACCACGAGCGTATGCGGCGCGATAACGGGAGCCAGTGATTCAAGCACGCTGTCCATCACCTGCGGCTTGACCCCGACAACGAGGACATTCGGCGACAGCCCGCTGGCTTCGGTGCTGAGCGTCAGGCCATAATCCTCAGCCAGCTCCAGCAGGGCCTCGCCGGGACGGGGATGCACGACAATCAGGTTGCTCGGTGGCAATCCCGCATCCAGCCAGCCACGCGCCAGGGCGACGCCCATCTTGCCGGCACCAACCAGCATGACCGGACCAATTTTGCCAAGTGCCGGACTCACGCCTCACCAACCGTTTCGAACATCACATGGCTCAGCGCATCGGCGGCAGATTTTCCTGCCCAGACCACAAACTGGAACGCCTGGTAATACAGATCGCAACTATCGGTGGCCGAGCGCAGCAAGGCCTCGCATTGTTGCGGCGAAACTTCTGCGCCGCCGGTCAGCAGATGGGAATTACGAAACAGCACCACACCTTCTTTGTTCCAGGCATCGAAATGCCCGATCCAGAGCTGCTCATTGATCAAGGAAATCAACTGCTTGACCTCCGCACGCCGACCATCGGGTACCTTCAGATCAAAGGCGCTGGCGATATGCAGGCTTTCGAGATCTTCCATCCAGTTGAACGAAACGTGGTAGTCACACCAGCCACCGCGCACTGAAATGGAGATTTCGTCGGCATCCTGCCGCTCGAAGGTCCAGTCATTGATCGAGGCGATATGCTCAATAATGTCCACGGGATGAACATTGCGGTCGAGCTCGACTTGGATGAGTGACATTGACGTCTTCTGTCCTGGCAACGCTTGGAATGGATCTGTGCGGCCCACGAGGCCGGCAACTCTGGTTACTCGCGGAACTGTTTGCACGCACAAGGGCTTACGAATCGTCCCGATGAATTCAACGTACACGTGACAACTGATTCAGGGCACGGCACGCCAATCGAAGACGACATTCTCTTGTGGATGATGATCAGGCCGTTAGGGTTAACAGGCTGTTAACGCGGCCAGGCTATCAACCGCGACTTTTGCTTCAAAATGGGGCGGATTGAGCCCAGCCGGAGGTCAGGACCTCCTCCCAGCCGGCAAAGCCATTGGCCACCGCCTGTGCTGCGGCTGCGTCGTGATCATACTCCACCACTCGCAGGCTCGCGGACCATCTGCCGGCGCGGCGCTCGATCACAGCGTAGCGCGCGTCGGGAGAACCATGCACGAGCTGAAACCCAACCGCACCCGGGTTGATGATCCGACGCCCGTCCCGCAACCGGACCGAGCGGGCAAGATGGGTGTGACCGCACAGCATGATGGGATAGTCGACACCCTCGGCTGCCATCACGATGGATGGTTCGTCCGGCAACGTCGCCGTGCGACCGGCATACCAGCCATCAATCCAGTTCTGCTCGTCGCTGGCGGGCGTGCCGTGGCACAGGAAAACGTCGTTGTTGAATACC
Organism: uncultured Devosia sp.; assembly: GCA_963975955.1. Taxonomy (GTDB): domain Bacteria; phylum Pseudomonadota; class Alphaproteobacteria; order Rhizobiales; family Devosiaceae; genus Devosia. The sequence continues at coordinate 10,052 of CAXBKI010000027.1, read as the reverse complement.
GCTGTCGGCGGCAGGGCAGCAAGCCAGCCGCGCTGCGCAACACTCAACTGTCCGGCCGCAAACTGGTCGACGGCACCCTGCCCCGCCCCTGGCGGCTCGGCCACCCAGCGATCATGGTTGCCCGCGATAACCGGCCCGTCCAGCGCCATCAGGCGTTCGGCGACACCGGCAGGATCCATGGGCCCACTGACATGATCGCCCAGGCAAAGCGTTGCATCCACGCTCTGGCCGGCTATGTCGGCCAGTACAGCGTCGAGCGCCAGGGCGTTCCCATGCACGTCCGAAATGACAGCGAAACGCATGCCTATTTTGTCTTGGCAGCAGCCTTGAGCGCCTCGATGTCCTTGCGCAGCGCATCAATTTCTTCGCCCTGCACCTGCACCAGTTCGCGCAGCGCGTCGAAATCCTCGCGTTTGACCAGATCCATGTCTGCCACGAGACGCTGAACCTGCGATTTCACCGCCGTCTCGACCTCGCGCCGCACGCCATCGGCGACACCAGCGGCTTCGTTCATCACACGCCCGAGACCATCAAAGATCTTGTTGCTCTGGTTCATCGCATACTCGTTTGGTTGGCCCTGTCACATGATACTTAGGGTATGCCTGCTCACTTGACCAGAGAGGCCGAAGCGGCAATGGTCCGGCCGATTGCCGCAGGAGCCGCACTTGCCGTTTCCCAATATCGATCCGATCGCATTCGCCATTGGCCCGTTCGCCGTCCGCTGGTACGCCCTGGGCTATCTGTTTGGAACAGGCCTGGGCGCAGTATATGGCTATGTGATGCTCGCCAATACCCGCCTGTGGCACAAGGGCGAGCCGCCGTTCAAAGCCGACGACATCTGGGACTTTGCGTTCTGGACCATGCTCTCGATTGTCGTGGGCGGACGGGTCGGCTACGTCCTCTTCTACAATCTGCCATTTTACCTGGCCAATCCCGCCCAGATCGTCAACACGCTGGACGGTGGCATGTCCTATCATGGCGGCATGATCGGGCTCATGCTCGCGGCTATCCTGTTTACCCGTTCCAAGCACGGCAACTGGCTGAGTGCGCTTGATCTGATCGCTTCGGTGAGCACCATCGGCATCTTCCTCGTCCGCATCGCCAATTTCATCAATGCCGAACTCTATGGCGCCCCCACTACCCTGCCATGGGGCGTGATATTTCCAACCGACCCTGAACAGCTGCCCCGCCACCCCAGCCAGCTCTACGAGGCGGCGCTCGAGGGATTGTTGCTGTTCCTGGTCATTCGCGTCTTCACCCATGTATTCTACAGCCTGCGCCGTCCGGGACTGGTCGCCGGCGTGTTTGGCATAGGCTATGGTCTGTCGCGCATTGCCGTCGAATTCGTCCGCCTGCCCGATCCGCAGCTCGGCTATCTCTACGGCGGCTGGCTCACCATGGGCATGGTTCTCAGCCTGCCGCTGGTCCTGGGCGGCATTGGTCTTGTGACCTATGCCATGACGCGCAAGAAAACCGCATTGCGAGCCTGATGATGACTGAGTCCCCCAGCCTGCCAGAACTGATCGACATGCAGATTCGCACCACCGGTCCAATGTCGGTGGCCACCTATATGGGCCTGTGCCTGACCCATCCGACCAAGGGCTACTACAGGACGGCCGACCCGCTGGGTGCTGCTGGCGATTTTGTGACGGCGCCGGAAATCAGCCAGATGTTCGGCGAACTGATCGGATTTTTCCTGGTCAATCTCTGGCAGCAGATGGGCAGCCCGAAAGAATTCACCCTGCTCGAACTTGGACCCGGTCGCGGCACGCTGATGGCCGACGTGCTGCGCGTGGCCTGCCGCGCCGATGGCTTTCGCGACGGGCTGGATCTGCGCCTGTTTGAAACCAATGCAGCCCTTATCGCCGAGCAGAACAGCCGCCTCGAAGCCTATGGCGCCAAATGGATTGACGGCTTCGACAAGGTGGGCCCCGGCCCCCTGCTGGTCATTGCCAACGAATTCTTCGATGCCCTGCCCATTCGCCAGTTCGTGCGCGCCGAGGATGGCTGGCACGAGCGCATGATCGGCACCAATAATGGCCGGCGCGTGTTCGGTCTCAATCCCACGCCCATTCCGGCTTCGGCCATGCCCGACACGCTGGCCGACGCCGAACTCAACGCCGTGCTCGAAGTGGGACTCGCCAGCGGCGAGGTGATGAACCGCCTGGCGACCACCATCTCGACCCAGGGCGGCGCGATCCTTGCCATAGACTATGGTTACGCTCGCACGCAGACTGGCGAGACCCTGCAGGGCGTCCGTCGCCACCAATATGCCGACGTGCTCGACGCTCCCGGCGAAGTCGATATCTCCGCCCATGTCGACTTCGAGGCCTTGGGCACAGTTGCGACCAAGGCAGGTCTTGCCGTCCAGCCCCTTGCCACCCAGGGGCAGTTCCTCACCCGCATGGGCATCAATGAGCGCACGAGCGCCCTTATCGCAGCCAACCCGGGCTCGGCCCAGGACTTGTCAGCAGCCAAGGCCCGACTGGTCGGTCCGGACCAGATGGGCAATCTGTTCAAGGTCTTCTGCGCCGCCAGCCCTGGCCTGCAACCGCCGGGATTCGAGTAGTGTCGGCGCTTTACGAAACCAGCACTGTCCTCGCGGGCCTTCGCCACGGCTTCTTCGGCAGGGCCGGCGGCGCCTCGACCGGCCCTTACGCCGGCAACAATGTCTCGTTCACAACCGGCGATGACCCAGCAGTCGTCGCCGCCAATCGAAACGGCATCGCCACCGCCATGGGATATGAGGCCGACCGGCTGGTCATTCTCAAACAGATCCATTCCGCCCACGTCCATGTCCTGGACGAACCGGTTTCAGCCGACACCGTGATCGAGGCCGATGCCATGGTGACCACCCACAGGGATCTCCTTCTGGGCATCCTGACCGCCGATTGTACGCCAGTGCTTTTTGCCGATAGCGAAGCCGGGATTGTTGGCGCCGCCCATGCCGGCTGGCGCGGCGCCGTCGATGGCGTCTGCCAGGCCACCATCGCCAGCATGGTTGCCCTTGGTGCTCGAACCAACCGGATCGCCGCCGCTATCGGGCCGACCATTTCCGGACCAAACTACGAAGTTGGGGCTCAGTTTGCCGCTGAACTGCTGGCCCTCCATCCCACCGCAGGCAACCGGATCAGCACGCCCCCCGGTGGCGTCGAGCATTTCGACCTGCCCGGCTTTGTCGCTGATTGTCTCACTGCCGCAGGCATTCAGTCGATCGATCGTATCGACGCCTGCACCTATGCGCAGCCGACCCGCTACTTCTCCCATCGCTACGCCACGCACCAGCAGATCAAGACCGGTCGCCAGATTGCCGTCATTGGGCTGGCGTAATTCTTTACCTATCGACCAATTGCGGCGTTGCGAGTCCGGGATGGACTCGCTAAAGCTGCCGCGAAACTGGAAGGCCTCGATCCCGGAGGTCGGTTGAGACAGGATCGCACCCCATGAAGCTGGTGACCGGCAACTCCAACCGGGCCCTTGCCCAGGCAATCGCCAGCTATCTTGAACTCCCTCTCACCGATTGCACGGTCAAACGCTTCGCGGACAAGGAAGTCTATGTCGAGGTGCATGAAAATGTGCGCGGCGAAGACGCCTTCATCCTGCAGTCGACCAGCTTTCCCGCCAACGACAATCTGATGGAACTGCTGATCCTGACCGACGCGCTGCGCCGCTCCTCGGCCCGCCGCATCACGGCCGTCTTGCCCTATTTCGGCTATGCCCGCCAGGATCGCAAATCGGCACCACGGACGCCCATCTCCGCCAAACTGGTGTCCAACCTGATAACCCAGGCAGGCGCCAACCGCGTGCTGACGCTCGATCTGCACGCCAGCCAGATCCAGGGTTTCTTTGACATCCCCACCGACAACCTGACCGCAGCCCCTGTAATGGTGCGCGACATTCAGGACAATTACGACGTCAAGAACGTCATGATCGTCTCCCCCGACGTCGGCGGCGTGATCCGTGCCCGCAACGTGGCCGGCCGCATCGGCGCCAATCTGGCCATCGTCGACAAACGCCGTCCGCGCGCCGGCGTCTCGGAGGTCATGAACATCATTGGCGACGTCCGCGGCCAGGCCTGCATCCTTATCGATGATATTGTCGACAGCGGCGGGACATTGGTGAATGCCGCCGAAGCCCTGCTCAAGGCTGGAGCCAAGGAAGTTTCGGCCTACATCACCCATGGCGTGCTTTCCGAGGGTGCTTCCGAGCGCATTGGCGGCTCGATGCTCAAGGAACTGGTGGTGACCGATTCCATCGAGGAAACCGAGGCGCAACGCCTGGCGGGCAATATCCGCCGCCTCGCCATTGCCCCGCTGATCGGCGAGGCCATCGCGCGCACCGCCAGCGAGCAGTCGGTGTCGAGCCTGTTCGACTGACAAGGCCCACCGCTCCTGCGATACGCACCCGCACTTCACCAACTTTCCGGGAACCGGGGTTGAAGTCCTTACCTGTCCAGCAATGCCCGAGATGCCGGAATAGCTGCGACAAGCCGCTTCTTGCTTGCTCGTTTAGTCCCGTTGAGCTATAGCCCGCGCCATGAAGCGCTCGTCACCCCTGGAGGACGGGCGCGTATGTCGTTGTAGTGACGCATACACCAACCAGAATGGATATTTCCATGGCTGAAGCTAAAGTGCTCAAGGCACAGGCGCGTGACGGAGTTGGCAAGGGGGCCGCTCGCGAACTGCGTCGTCAGGGACTCGTTCCTGCTGTTATCTACGGTGACAAGAAGGCTCCTGTTACCGTCTCCCTCGCCTACAAGGATGCCCACAAGTTCATCTATGCTGGCGGCTTTCTGTCCCACGTCATCGAGCTCGATGTCGACGGCACCAAGCACACCGTGATCCCGCGCGATTACCAGCTTGATCCCGTCAAGGACTTCCCGCTGCATGTGGATTTCCTCCGCGTCGGCAAGGGCACCAAGCTCACTGTTCAGGTGCATGTGAACTTCATCAATGAAGAAGCCAGCCCGGGGGCACGCTCAATGTCGTGCGCCACACCGTTGAAGTGTTCGCCCCTGCCGACTCGATCCCTGAAGAGATCACTGTCGACATGACTGGTTTCGATATCGGCGACTCGGTCCATATCTCGGCCGTCAAGCTGCCAAAGGGCGTGACACCGACCATCACCGACCGCGATTTCACCATCGCCACCATCGTTGCCCCGTCGGCTCTCAAGTCGGCTGGCGAAGACGACACGGCCGATGAAGCCGAAGCAGAGCCCAAGGCCGAGTAATCGACCTGCGCGCCTTCTGCACCATGTTCGAGGCGACCTTCGGGTCGCCTCTTTCGTTTCTGGAGTGAGCAATGAAACTGCTTGTCGGCCTGGGCAATCCGGGCAGCCAGTACCAGGGCAACCGCCACAATATCGGCTTCATGGCCATCGACGCCATTGCGCGCGAACACTCGATTACCGGTTTCCGCAGCAAGCACTCAGCCTTGCTGGCCGAAGGCACTATCGGCGGCGAGAAGGTGCTCCTGCTCAAACCGCAGACCTTCATGAACCGCTCCGGCGACAGCGTGCAGCAGGTTGCCAAATTCTACAAGATCGAGCCATCCGACACCATTGTCCTATATGACGAACTCGACCTGGCACCGGGTAAGGTGCGGGTAAAGGTTGGCGGCGGCAATGGCGGCCACAACGGCCTGCGCTCGATCGATCCGCAGATTGGATTGAACTACAAGCGCGTCCGCCTGGGTATCGGCCACCCCGGCAAGGAAAACGTCACCCACCACGTGCTGGGCGATTTTGCCAAGGCCGATCAGGGCTGGCTCGATCCTCTGCTGGACGCCATCGGCAAGCACGTTGACCTGCTGCTCAAGGGCGATGACAACGGCTTCATGAACAAGCTGGCGCTCGCGCTCAAGCCCGCCGATGATGCCGCGCCCAAACCCCTCGGTGAGCCAGGCGCTGCCAGCCAGGCCAGGCCGGCTCCAAAAGGCCAGAGCCATATCCGCCAGGCACGCCCGGCAAAGCCGCAGGCCGCGCCCACGAGCGGACCAATGGCCGATATGCTCAAGAAGCTCTTCAAGGGTACTGAATGAAAACGGCGCGCCAACCGGAGTTGACGCGCCGCAATAGAAATCGGGCAGTAACGATCAGGCCGTCGTGACGCGCCAGACGGCATCGCCGACATCGTCGACCGCCAGCAGCGCGCCGTCCTTTGCCACGGCCACGCCAACCGGCCGACCATGCGAGATCTTTTCGTCGTCTGCCAGGAAGCCGGTCAGGATATCAATGGGAGCACCCTGCGGCTTGCCATTGGCGAATGGCACCAGAATGACCTTGTAGCCGCTCAGCTTGGAGCGGTTCCACGATCCGTGCTGGCCGATGACCATGCCCGCGGGCAGGCCGCCCAGCGTGTTCTCCGGCAGCCAGCAAAGCCCCAGCGATGCCGTATGCCCACCAAGCGCATAGTCCGGCGCAATGGCACTGGCGACCTTGGCCGCATCTTGCGGCACGCGATCATCTACCGTCTTGCCCCAATAGCTGAACGGCCAGCCATAGAACCCGCCATCCTTGACCGACGTCAGATAGTCGGGCGGCGTTTCATCACCCAGCCCGTCACGTTCATTGACCACGGTCCACAGTGATCCATTGGTCGGCTCCCAGGCCATGCCGACCGGATTGCGCAAACCACCGGCAAATTCGCGATGCTTTTCAGTGACCAGATCGAGTTCATAGATGCAGGCGCGGCCGGCTTCAGCTTCCAGCCCCTTCTCGGCGATGTTGGAATCAGATCCCACCGCAACATAGAGCTTGGTGCCGTCGACGCTGGCCAACAGGTTGCGCGTCCAGTGCCCCCCAGGCTTCATCGTCATCAGCGTGCGGCCGGCCGCCGTGATCTTGGTCTGCCCGGTCTCATAGGGAAAGGCCACCACCGCGTCCGTATTGCCGATATAGAGCTGGTCGCCCACCAGCGCCATGCCGAAGGGCTGGTTGAGACCTGTCATGAAGACCTCGCGCACCTCAGGCACGCCATCGCCGTCGGCATCGCGCAGCAGGGTAATCTGGTTAGCGCTGGGTCGGGTCGCTCCGGCCCGGGCCATCACCCGGTTCATCGCATAGTCACGCACATTTTTGGGCGTTCCCGGTATTCCAGCCGATTCCGCAATCAGTACATCACCATTGGGCAATACATAGGCCCAGCGCGGATGCTTGAGATTGAGTGCAAATGGCGTCACCTTCAGGCCAGCGGCCACGTCGGGCTTTTCGCCAGGCTCCCAGCCCTTGGCGGTAGGCATCTTCAGCATGGGGATCGCACCCTGCGGCTTGGCCTCCGGGATGGCAGGCGCCATGCCAATGGCCTGGGCAAACGAACCCATGTGGCGGCCGCGATAATACCACCACGCCGCCGCAGCAATGAGGGCGGCCAGAATGACCAGATTCAACAACAGGCCCATGTGGACGCCTCCGAGAAAGGATAGGGATCAGCTAGAATGTTAGTTGGTAATAGGCTGCCCGGGGCCATCCGACAAGCAGGCATTGACCGCGCCATTGGGCGCAAATGCCCACTCCTGGCCAAACAGAGCGGCGCCACGCATTGACATCGCGCCCTATCCGAACGAAGTGAAGGCTAACAAATTCCGGAGCATTCCCCCATGGGTTTCAAGATGGGCATCGTCGGCCTGCCCAATGTCGGCAAGTCGACACTCTTTAACGCGCTGACCCGCACCGCCGCCGCGCAGGCTGCCAACTTCCCGTTCTGCACGATCGAACCCAATGTGGGCGAAGTCTCGGTGCCAGACGCCCGGCTGGACAGGCTTGCCGAGATCGGCAAGTCCATCAATGTGCAGCCCGCTCGCATGAGCTTTGTCGACATTGCCGGTCTGGTAAAGGGCGCATCGCAGGGTGAAGGCCTGGGTAACCAGTTCCTTGCCAACATCCGCGAATGTGACGCCATCGCCTATGTGCTGCGCTGCTTTGAAGACGGCAACGTCATCCACGTCGCCAACAAGGTCGATCCGCTGGCCGACGCCGAAGTGGTCGAGACCGAGTTGATGCTGGCCGATCTGGAAAGCCTCGAGAAACGCCGCAATGGCGTCGAGAAGAAAGCCAAGCAGAATGACAAGGACGCCAAGCAGACACTTGAGCTGATTGATCGCGCCCTGGTGCTGCTGCGCGAGGGCAAATCCGCACGCTTCGTCAAGCGCGAGCCTGATGAAGAGAAAGCCTTTCAGGAACTGCAGCTGCTCACCTCCAAGCCGGCGCTTTATGTCTGCAACGTCGATGAGGGCTCAGCGTCCACCGGCAACGCCATGAGCAAGCTGGTTGAGGATTACGCCAAGGCACACGACGCTGGCGTCGTGGTGATCTCGGCCGAGATCGAATCCCAGCTCGCCCAGCTCCCCGATGCGGAAGGCGCCGAGTACCTGGATTCGCTGGGTCTGCAGGAGGCAGGCCTCAACCGGCTGATCCGTGAAGCCTATTCCCTGCTGGGGCTGCAGACCTATTTCACGGTCGGCCCCAAGGAAAGCCGCGCCTGGACCATCCACAAGGGCGACAAGGCCCCCGCCGCCGCCGGCGTCATCCATTCCGACTTCGAGCGTGGCTTCATCCGCGCCCAGACCATCGCCTATGATGATTTCGTGGCGCTGGGCGGCGAAGTGGCTGCCAAGGAAGCGGGCAAGGCCCGTGATGAAGGCAAGGAATATGTCGTCAAGGACGGCGACGTGATGCTGTTCAAGTTCAATACCTAGAGCCGCGCCACAGAGGCAGTCGCGCCGATGGCGCGACTGGAGGCGAGAAGCCATGAGAGCTGGGCTCGAATGGCAGGAGCGGCGCTGAGAAGGGTGCCGCTTTGGAAGGCCAGACGTCTTGTTCTGGCCCAGTGGCTATTCTTCGCTCTTTGCCACCCATCAATGTGTTATGCGCTTCGCTGCAGGCGACGCCCCATTGGCGGCTATTGCTGGAGCCAATGGTGCGCAGTGAAGGTAAGGACGGCGACGTGATGCATTTCAAAGTCAATTCATGACGGTGTTCACGCTCGCGCCAGTTACCCCCGATACGATTGGGTTCGAGCAATTGCTGGCCGAAAGCCGGGCCGGTAATCACAAGATGCTGCAACACTTCGAAGAAAATTGGCGTTCGGGCGCCAACGTCTTCGCACGTCGTGGCGAGATCATGCTGGGGGCCTGGGACGGCGCAACACTGGTGGCAACCTGCGGTCGCAATGTCGATCCCTATGACCCACACCCCCAAGCCGGGCGTGTCCGCCACCTCTACGTGGCCGAGCGCTATCGCCGCCATGGCGTGGGCCAGTTGCTGATCGCCGCGATCCAGAGCGACGCCGCCACATATTTCGACTACCTCAACACCAATGCGCCCGAAGCCGCCTTTGCCTTTTACGAGCATCTCGGCTTTGCGCCGCTCGTCAGGGAATACGCGACACACCGCTATGCCCTGACGCGCGCCTAGCCCTCGATCGTATCCTTGCGCATCTGGCTGGGGGTCATGCCATAGGCCTTGCGGAAGTGCTCGTAAAACTGGGTCTGGCTCACAAAGCCCGCCTGGTAGGCGACATTGGCGATCGACAGGCTGCCATCGAACAGCAATGAGCGCGCACGGATCAACCGCATGCGGGTGACGAATTTCTGCACCGAGATATGCATCACCTTGGTGAAAAGGTTGGTGGCATAATTGGGGTGCAGCCCGACGACATGCGCGATGCTCTCGGCACTGAGGGGTTCGGTGATATTCTCCACGATATGGCGCACCATGCGGACCACGTAGCGCACCGGAGAGCCGGTGCGGGTACGCGACCCGGTGCCTTCCACCCAGGGCGATAGCAACGTGTCCCAGCCCGTGATTGCCGCCCGACGGAACATGGTGCCGATTTCCGCCCGCACGATGTCACTGCGCAGGGCATTGCCACTGCGATAGTCTTGGTGCCAGCGATCGAGCGTCTCGAGGCCGACGCAATCGGCATTGAGCTGAATGACGCCGCCACCCATCAGTGTCTCGGTCAGGCGGCCCAGCTGCGGCATTTCCAGAAAGGCATCCATGGGCAGATAGATATTGAGCTGACGGCCCGTGGCGGTTTGCGGGCTCAGCCC
>CAXBKI010000026.1:0-13144 GCA_963975955.1 uncultured Devosia sp. | reverse complement strand
GGGGCTCGCCTCGATTGACCAGGCCAAGGTCGAAAGCGATCCCAAGAAGGGCGATTTTTACGTCGCCCTGATCGAAAAGCCAGGCGCGGACGCCGTCGGCCTGCTCTCGACCATGCTGCCCAGGATACTGGTGGACTTCCCCTGGGCAAAATCGATGCGCTGGGGCTCGGGCAGCTTCAGCTGGGTGCGGCCGCTGCGCGCGATCACCGCCACGTTCGGTGCCGAAAACGAAGAACCGGTGGTGATCCCGTTCGAGTCCAACGAACTGACCTCCGGCCAGACCACATTCGGCCATCGCTTCCTGGCGCCTGAGGCGATCAAGGTACGCCGCTTCGACGATTATGTGACCTCGCTCGAGCGCGCCAAGGTCGTGCTCGACATTGATCGCCGCAAGGACATCATCAAGACCGATGCCGCGCAACTGGCATTCGCCCAGGGACTGACTGTCATCGCCGACGAGGGCCTGCTCGAGGAAGTCGCCGGCCTGGTCGAATGGCCTGTCGTGATGATGGGCTCCTTTGATCCCGCTTTCCTCAAACTGCCAGAGGAAGTGATCATCGCCACCATCCGCGCCAATCAGAAATGCTTCTGCCTGCGTGATGCCGGCGGCAAGCTGGCGCCCAATTTCATCATCACCGCCAATACCGAAGCCAGCGATGGTGGCACCGTGATCACCGCGGGCAATGAGCGCGTCATCCGCGCCCGCCTGAGCGACGCCATGTTCTTCTATCAGGGCGATCTGGCTCTGCCGCTCGAGCATGGCCTGCCCAAGCTCGAAGACACCGTGTTCCACGCCAAGCTGGGCAGCCAGTTTGCCCGCGTCGAGCGACTGGTCAAGCTGGCCGCCGAGATCGCGCCGCTGGTGGGGGCCGACCCCGAACGCGCCAGACGCGCCGCCATGCTCGCCAAGGCCGATCTGACCACGGGCATGGTGGGCGAGTTCCCAGAGCTGCAGGGTCTGATGGGGCGCTATTACGCCAGTGCCCAGGGCGAACCGGCCGACATCGCGACCGCGGTGGAAATGCACTACAAGCCGCTCGGCCCGACCGACGCCGTTCCCACCGAGCCCACCTCGATAGCGGTGGCGCTGGCCGACAAGCTCGACCTGCTGACCGGCTTCTGGGCCATCGACGAAAAGCCCACCGGCTCGCGCGACCCCTTCGCGCTGCGCCGCGCGGCGCTGGGCGTGATCCGGATCATCACCGAGAACGGCCTGCGACTGCCGCTCAAGGTCGATGCCGATCTCCTCGCCTTCTTCCATGATCGTCTCAAGGTCACCCTGCGCGATGCCGGTGCCCGTCACGATCTCGTTGACGCGGTGATTGCCGCCGACAGCGACGACATGCTGCAGATCACCCAGCGCGCCGACGCGCTCTCGGCTTTGCTGTCGTCATCGGACGGGCAGAACCTGCTGGCAGGCTACAAGCGCGCCGCCAACATCCTGGCGGCAGAAGAGAAAAAAGACGGCAAGACCTATAACGGTGCCGTCGTCCAGGAGGCACTCAAGCTCTCCGAGGAAACCGCGCTCGCCTTTGCGGTGGACGCCGTTCACGCAGCGGTCACCGCGCACGTCGCCAAGGATGACTACAAGGGCGCCATGACCGAGCTGGCCTCGTTGCGAGCGCCGGTCGACGCGTTCTTTACCTCTGTAATGGTCAATGACGATGACGCCGCCGTGCGCGCCAATCGTCTGAACCTGCTGGCGCGACTGCGCGACACCATGCATCTGGTCGCCGACTTCTCCAAGGTTGCCGGCTAGGCAATCAAGCGGATCAGCGTGGGGGCAGGGCGCATTTTACCGCCCCCATGCTGGTCTGGAAATCAAACACCGTGTCACCATACTCATCGGTGATGAAGCTGCCGACCAGGCCGATATCGGCCAGCGGCCCGCTCAGCGCGTTCACGTCCGGTCCCGATGATGCAACCTGTCCCTGGCCGCGCGGGATGACCTCGGACGCAAAATCATAGTCCCCTGCCACGAGCAGGGTCAGGGTACCAAAGACCGCGCCGCCACTATCGGTGCACAAATAAATCCCCGGTGGGGGAAACTGCGCCAGCGCCGGCAGCGTTAAAGCCAGGAATGTGGCGGCAGGGATGAGGGTTTTGCGTATCATGGCTCATTGTTGCGCGGACGGGCGATCAATGCCAAATCAAACTGCCGCTACCAAAGGAATTTGCACATGAGCGTTGGATTGCTTGCCCTGCTCGACGATGTTGCGGGACTGGTCAAAATTGCTGCGACGTCGGTGGACGACATCGCGGGCCAGGCCACCAAGGCGGGGCTGAAGACGGCCGGCGCGCTGATCGATGATGCTGCGGTGACACCACGCTATCTGCACGGTTTCGCCGCGGCGCGGGAACTGCCAATCGTTGGCGCCATCGCCTGGGGGTCGATCAAGAACAAGCTGATCATCCTGTTGCCCGCTGCGCTTATCCTGAGCACCTTCCTGCCCGGCGCCATCACGCCGCTGCTGATGATCGGTGGCGGCTATCTTTGCTATGAGGGCGCTGAAAAGGTGTTTCATGCCCTTGCGCCGCACCGTGCCGAAAAACACGAAGCAGCGCTCGAACCGATAACGATCACTCCGGCCAAGCTCGAAGACCAGAAGGTTGCCGGCGCCATCCAGACCGACTTCATTTTGTCGGCCGAGATCATGACGATTGCCCTGTCGACGATCGATGCCCCCGACATCATCACCCGCACGATCATTCTGATCGTGGTGGCCGTCGGCATCACGGCCGCCGTCTATGGCAGCGTGGCAGTGATCGTCAAGGCAGACGATTTCGGCCTGTGGCTGGCCCAGAATGGCCGCACGGGCTTGGGGCGGGCCATCGGTCGGGGCCTGGTGACCGCCATGCCGGCCTTCATGCAGATCCTGACCGTGGTAGGCACTGCCGCCATGATCTGGGTTGGTGGTGGCATCCTGGCGCATGGCCTGGTGAGCTTTGGCATCTCCGGACCGGAACACCTTGTGGAAACGGCCTCGGAATGGGCGGCTCACGCCGTACCGGTGATGGGTGATTTCGCCGGCTGGCTGATGATGGCGCTGGTCGACGGCATCGGTGGTTTGCTGATCGGCGCGCTGCTGATCCCCGTGGTCGGCTACGCGATCGCGCCGGCATGGAAGGCCATCAAACGCCGGCTGCCCCAGCGCAAACCCTCACCTCTCCCCTGAGGGGAGGGGAACTAGCGGCGGCTCTTGAACGGGGCCATGCCTTCATTCGCCAACTGGTCGGCGCGTTCGTTGAGCTCGTGGCCCGCATGACCCTTGACCCAGCGCCAGTTGATGGTGTGCCGCTTGGTGGCTTCGTCCAGGGCCTGCCAGAGCTCGAGGTTTTTCACCGGCTTCTTGTCGGCCGTGCGCCAGCCGTTCTTCTTCCAGCCGTGCATCCAGCTTTGCACGCCATTCTTGACGTACTGGCTGTCCGTGTGCAGCTCGACGTCACAGGGCCGTGTCAGCGCATTGAGTGCTTCGATGGCCGCGGTCAGCTCCATCTTGTTGTTGGTGGTCAGTTCGGCGCCACCAGACAGTTCCTTGGTCCTGTCGCCATATTGCAGGATGGCGCCCCAGCCACCTGGACCCGGATTGCCCGAGCAGGCACCGTCGGTATGGATGATAACGGTATCAGTCATTGATCCCCGGCCGGTTGTAGACATGAAACTGGCACTTGAGGCCGTTGGGTTCGGTTTCGATGTGGGTCGGCACCATGCCGATCCGCGCCAGCACCGCCAGCGAAGGCGCATTGCGTATATCGGCAAAGCCGATGAAATGGTCATGCCCGGTCTGGGCAAAGAACCAGTCGCGCAGGCCGGCTGCGGCTTCTGTTGCGTAGCCCCGGCCGTGATACTCGGCAAACAGCGCATAGCCTATCTCAGCTTCGCCGGTGCGGGGATAAATCCCAAAACCCGCCCTGCCGATCAGCGCACCGTCGGATTTGCGAGTAACGCGCAGCTTGCCCAGTTGGCGGGTCTCAAACAGATCGATCCAGCCGCTGAGGGCCTCCGCGGCCTGATCTTGAGACCAGGGGGCGCCGCTCAATGAGAGGTATTGCGCAATGGCGGGATTGCCGTGCAGCCGCACCAGATCGGGCAGCTGCTCCATGGTCCATCCAGACAGTACCAGCCGATCGGTCTCGAACAGGGCCAGCCCGCTCATTCAGCCACTGCGGTTTCGATGGCCCGCAGCTCACGGGGTATGTTGAAGGCGATATTCTCCTTGGCGGTGACGCGCGCCTCGACCTTGATTTCATAGCGCTGGGCGAATGCCTCGATGACCTCGTCGACCAGCTTTTCCGGCGCCGAAGCGCCGGCCGAGACACCCAGGGTCCGGATGCCCGCAAAACGCTCCCAGTCGATATCGGCGGCCCGATCGACCAGCATGGACACCTTGCAGCCCGCGCGCTCGGCAACTTCCACCAGCCGCAACGAGTTGGAGGAATTGGGTGACCCGACCACGATCATCGCGTCCACCTCCGGCGCGACGGCCTTGATGGCCTCCTGCCGATTGGTCGTGGCATAGCAGATATCTTCCTTGTGCGGCCCATTGATCGCTGGGAACCGGCCTTTGAGGGCGCTGACGATTTCACGCGTATCATCAACCGACAGGGTGGTCTGGGTGACGAATGCCAGCGTGAGGGGGTCGCGCGGTTCAAATACCATGGCGTCTGCCACCGTTTCGACCAGCGTGATTGCGCCGGCGGGAAGCTGGCCCATGGTCCCCACGACCTCGGGGTGTCCCTTGTGGCCGATCAGGACGATCTCGTGGCCTTCGGCAAAATGACGTTGCGCCTCGACATGCACCTTGCTGACCAGCGGGCAGGTGGCGTCCAGAAAGAACATGTTGCGGCTTCTGGCGTCCGCCGGCACCGACTTTGGAACCCCATGGGCCGAAAACACCACCGGAGCCCCTGTCTCGGGGATTTCACTCAATTCCTCGACGAAGATGGCGCCTTTGTCACGCAGACCATCCACCACATATTTGTTATGAACGATGGCATGACGCACATAGACCGGAGCGCCGTATTTCTCGAGGGCAAGTTCAACAATCTGAATGGCACGATCGACCCCGGCACAAAAGCCGCGGGGCGCGCAGAGCAGGATGTCTAGATGTGGCCGCTTTTCCATTCCAGATCAGATGCTTTCCACACGGCGACAAGTCAAGTCTTGTTGCAGCGGCCAAGCCGCGCAGGCATGATGGCATTGCAACCAAGTTAGGGACCGGGCTGTGAGTTTGGCGCAGGAAATGTTCGCGATCGCCCCGGCATTGGGGAAGGCGAACCTGTCTGCCAGCCAGCTCAAACTGCTGAGCGGCAAGGCACGCTGGATTTTCCGCGTTGGGGAGGCCGGCTTTCCGACTGTCCCCACCATCGCTTTGACCCGGGCCGCCTGGGAGGCACTGCAGGCCGAGCGCAGCCGCAAGGACGTCCGGCTGCGCGCGCATTGGGTCGCCTGCCTGTTCAAGCTGGTGGGCAAGGAAGGGACGCCCCCGACCCTGGTGGTTCGGACCTCTGCGGCCCAGCACAATGGTGGCCTGATGCCGGCAAAGCTCGGGATCGCCGCGCCCGCCAATCGCGCACTGGCAAAAGCCATCAAGAATGCCTTTGACAGCTATGGCTTTGGCCAGGGCTGGACGGGGCGTGCGGACGAGGATCGCGGCAAGCAGATCATCCTGGTGCAGGCTCAGGCCAGCGGCAACATTGAGCAGTTCCTCACCCGCAACGGCACCACTGGCGCCCTGGGACCGGCGCCCCTGGATGGCGCGCCGCTGCCTGTCCTGCCGGAATCGGCGGCTGCGCTGGTCTTGCTGGTGGATGCCAAGGCCGGTCGCCACATGTGTTGTGCGGTTGCCGTGCAGCACGGGCAGTTGCAGTTTGTGTCTGCCCGCCCGTTCCAGGCATCACCTGCGGCAGATCTTGAAGCTGCCGTCGATCGCGTCAATCGCAAGGTCTGGTCTCCCCAGAATGCCGTTAGCCGGGTCGAGCCTGCCCGCCTGGCGCAATTGCTGCACCCGCGTCTCAAATCGACCCTGGGGACGGCCCCCATCGCCAAGGGACTGGGCGTCTCGCCCGGCGCGGCGAGCGGCACCGTGGTGTTCAATCCCGAGGATGCCGCACGGCTGCGCGCGCGTAACAAACACTGCATTCTGGTGGTCAATGAAACCGGCCCCGCAGATATCGAGGGCATGAAAGCGGCCACCGGCATTCTGACCGCCCGTGGCGGCATGTCCAGCCATGCCGGCGTCGTGGCGCGCATTACCGGCAAGCCCTGCGTCGCGGGCGTGCGGACGCTGTCGGTGGACGCTGGCGAAATGGTGTGCTGGATCGGCGATCGCGAATTCCGTACCGGTGATCTGCTGACCATTGATGGCAGTGACGGCTCCGTCTACGCAGGCACCTTGCCACTGGCCCAGCCCCATATCGGGGGCGCCATCGGCACGCTGCTCAACTGGTCCGACGCCACGCGAAACATCGCCGTGCGCACCAATGCCGAGACGGTGGAATCGGCCAAGACGGCGCTCAGTTTTGGCGCCGAGGGGATCGGTCTGGCTCGCAGTGAGCACATGTTCTTTTCGCCCGAGCGCATGGTCGCCCTGCGCCGGATGATTCTGAGCGAGGACGAAGACGACCGCAGCCAGGCAGTCAATGGACTGGTCGGCTTTCAGACCGGTGACTACTCAGCGCTGTTTTCGGCCATGCAGGGGCGCCCGGTAACGGTGCGGCTGTTCGATCCCCCGCTGCACGAATTCCTGCCGCGTACCGAGGAAGATATCGAAGAGACCGCGGCATCGCTGGGGCTTGCCGTGCGGGCGCTCAGGCTGCGGCTCGATCGCATTGCCGAGGTCAATCCCATGCTGGGTCATCGCGGCGTCCGTCTGGCCATTACCTATCCCGAAATCCTCTCCATGCAGATGCAGGCCATCATGGCCGGCGTCCGTGCCGCCAGTGAAATCCAGGACGAACCGGTGGCCGTCGAGGTCATGGCCCCGTTTGTGTCTACGGCCAGCGAAGTGGCGTTTGTGCGCGAACGGCTGAACACCATCGCCGAAAACTCCGGTCTGCTGCGCAGCGACAGGGTCAAGCTGTTGTTCGGCACCATGATCGAATTGCCGCGCGCCTGCCTGCGGGCCGGCGACATTGCCCAGATGGTCGATTTCTTTTCGTTTGGCACCAACGATCTGACCCAGACCACGTTCGGGATCTCCCGCGACGATGCGCCCACCTTCCTGGCCGCTTACCAGCGAAAAGGCATTTATGAACGCGACCCCTTTGTCACCATTGATGAAAAGGGCGTGGGCGAATTGATTGCCATTGCCATCGAGCGCGGCAGGGCAGCCAATCCGCGGCTCAAGATCGGTATCTGCGGCGAACATGCGGGCGATCCGGACTCGCTCAAGTTCTTCTCGAAGCTGGGCGTCGACTATGTCAGCTGTTCACCCTATCGTGTCCCGGTGGCCCGGCTGACGCTGGCGCAGGCGTCTGCTTAAATAGCGATCACACAATCCCTATATGCAGGGGAGAACAGGCCGGCACAGCCCGGCACAAAGGGATGGGAAACGATCAACGTGAGAATACTGCCGACGCTGGCACTGTTGCCGCTGTTTTATACCGCTTCGCCTGTCGTATTTGCCCAAACAGCGGTGTCAGAGTGCGTTCAGATTGCCACCGATGTCGAGCGGCTTTCCTGCTATGATGGCTTGTTTCGTGATCCTCAGGCCGTGCAGGCCGGCCTTAGTGTGACCTTGCAATCCGAGCAGCTGATTCCGGCGCGTCCCAGCGGCCGCGCGCCTGCGACGATGGTGATCAATTGCACCAATGAGGTGCTCAGCGTTGCCTTCACCTTCGCCGGCAACACCATGTCAGCGCTGGGCCGGGATGCGGGGATCACTCTGCAGTATGATCTGCAGGCCGCCCGCAGCCAGACCCTGTCGGTCAATGCCGACAATACCGCCATCGTCATCGACAACACACGGGCCGCTGTCGCATTTCTCGACAGCATGGCCGGCGCGACCAATCTGACGGCTCGGGTGACTCCGGCCAATTCGCGCTCCCTTTCGGTGCGCTTCCGGGTGGATGCCGCGATGCCCGAGATCCACCAGGTCCGGGCGGCCTGCGGCGTCTGAAGGCCCGGAGCCGATGGTCACCGGATTGCCAGAAGCCCGCCACGGTTCGACCATCGCCATGCCTGAAACCGCGTTTACGCGCTGCTAACCCTAATAAGTCATCATCAACACTGTCGGCATTCTAGCGTCACTGTCGCCGATCAGTTGTTGTGTTGCGTTGTGTTGAGTTGCGTAGATGGTTTTTTCCCACCGGCCTGCGGCGCGTTTGCGCTCGGCTAGAGCGGTTCGTCGCCACCATCCCATGTCCCGAATTCTGGGGCTGGGGTTGCTGGGCGTCCTGAGCTATGCAGGACTGACGGGCGGAGCCTTTGGTCCGGCATCCGACCTCGACGACAATTTGCCGGTACAGGCCAAGCTGGTCAGCGCCAGCCTGAGCTATTCCGGCGTGGATCCCGTCATTACCGGCTCGGTCAACAACATGTTCGACACGGCCAGCTTTACCGGTCCGAACCGGGCGCAAAAAGGTGACCGCGTTCGTCCGCCGGTCGATGTGCTGGCGCTGTCGCGCAGCTTTGAAGAGGCCCGCGTTCGTCTGGCGGCGCTGCGCGCCGGCCCTGACGATCCGACGCTGTCCCAGACCCGCTTCGCGGAAATCGCCCCCACCGGCGACGTCGAGATTGGCCCGCGTATGTCGATTGCCTCCATCGACCCATCCGCTTTGGGGCGCACCTCTGCCGACGCACTCGACGCCATTGCCGGTATCGCGCCGTCTTCGCCGGCAATACCCCTGCCAGTGCAGGCCTCCGAGCAATTGGCTTATGCCCGCGAAACGGCCCCCGTCACCGGCGGCTTTGCCAGTGGTGAGCCAATCGAGACCTCGGACAAGGAACTGTGGTGCCTCTCGACCGCGATTTACTTTGAGGCGCGCGGCGAGAGCTATCGTGGCCAGGTCGCCGTCGCCCAGGTTGTGCTCAATCGCGTCAAGGACCGGCGCTATCCGAACACCATTTGCGGCGTGGTGTTCCAGAACCAGACCAAGCGCAATGCCTGCCAGTTCTCCTTCGCCTGCGATGGCATTCCCGAATACGTCAATGACAGCAAGTCCTGGGCGCAGGCCGAAGATATCGCCAAGCGCTTCACCGATGGCGAGCTCTATCTGACCGAAGTGGCTGACGCGACGCATTATCACGCGACCTATGTCCGGCCGGGCTGGGCACCGCGCATGACCAAGGTCACCCAGATCGGCCTGCACGTGTTCTACAAGTTCAGAAGCGGCTGGTTGTTTGGCTGATCAGCAGACCCAAAAGCTCTTGCCACTGACGCAAGTGGTATTGCCATAGGTCAAAATGCGCGTGTCGCCGGATCGTAGATAGAGGAAAGAGCGGGCAGCGCGGCTGCTGAAGCTGAACCATCTGTTGCCGCCCCAATAGGAGAGCGAACCCGTCCTGTGCGGCGCTTCGTCGACGGCAATGCCGGGGTACTGCACATTGCGAGAGAACATGCCGTCGCTCGAATAGGTGCCGGTGGGGGTGGTGGCGATGGTCACATATGACACCCGGCCGCCTTCGACCTTCTTGACCATCTGCGAGGAGGTCGCGTCTTGCGACACCCAATCCTCGGTCTGGACCTGATAGCGGCGGCCCTCGAACTTGACCAGTTTGGATGTATCAAAGCCCGGCGCCACCACGGCGTTCAGCATGCCGTCGGCAAAGGTCTGGACCACCATGCCCGGTCCCACCGTGGCCAGGACCATCGCGGAAACTGCGCCAAGGGTCATGCCGAGCAGTACGTCGCGAGTTGGCAGTTTCATGATTTCTGTCCCGGAATGGAGCGTTTGGTAGCGGCGCGTTAACCCATGAGTAACCATAGGCAGGCGTCGGCGCAAAGTTCATCATCCGTTAGGGTTAATAACCGCTGCGGCAAACTGTTGTCGTCAAACGGAAATCGCCTCAAAGGCGGCCAGGAAACGGTCATGAGCCTCGCCTGTGGGCCAGGGCCGGATCAACCGGTCAAATGCGTCGACGTCAAAAGCCGGCTGACCTGGAGCACCAAAGAATTTGCGCGCCTCTGATTCTTCAAAGCCGGCGAGATGGACGGCCTCGAAGAATGCAGCCTCGCGGTCCGCCTTCTTGACCAGTTTGGCGACGGGGCCGGACATGGTCGAGGGTAGCGAGAACCGCAGGAAAATCGCCGAGAGCAGGCGGTTCTCAACGTCCTTGTAATTGCCGCCCATCGCCGCCTTGAACGGCGATATGATGTCCCCCATGACGTATTCGGGGGCGTCGTGCAGCAGGGACTGCAGCAGGGCAACGGGTGTCGCGTCGGGGTTGGCGGCGCGAAACAATTCCAGCACCAGCACCGAATGCTGCGCTACCGAAAACGGGTAGTCGCCGTGTGTCTGTCCATTCCAGCGGGCGACGCGGGCCAGGCCGTGCGCAATGTCAGGCAGTTCGACATCCATCGGCGACGGGTCAAGGATATCGAGGCGTCGCCCTGACAACATACGTTGCCAGGCCCGTGAGCTTGTCCGTGCCATCTCGCCCCATTGGTTAGCAGACCGTTACTGCCGGAGGCTACTCATCACCGCTCGATTCGCCAAACGCGTAACGGGCCCAGTCCGGCAGTTTCAGCGTCACCGTTTTGTCGCAAACCGTGACGGCAGAAAGGTCCGTTATGCGATCAAGGCGCAAAACCGCGACGGCTTTGCCGTCCATCACGGCACCCAGCACACCTGCCTCGCGCCCGCCGGCCATCACCGGCGACCCCGATGGGCCAGCGATGCCTGAGACGATCACCGGGCGGCGGCGTGCCGTGCCGCGATGCTTCATCCGGCTCACCACTTCCTGGCCGACATAGCAGCCTTTGGCGAAATCGATGCCGTCAAGAATATCGAGGCCGATGTCGTGGGGGAAAGCATCATTGGCCGGGAAGTCGGGGCCTTGCTGGGCAATGCCGGCATCGATGCGGACCGATTGGTAGAGGTGATCGTCCTGCACCCATTGCGCTGTCGCCTCGACCGGCGCGATGGTTCGCCAGCCCATGTCGACCGGCCCGAGCCGGTCGGCGTGGTGGATCAGGCCGGAAGTGGCCCGCTGGGCGAAGCCGACGCGGTGGGTTTCGCGCAGGTCCTCGATGACGGCCTGGGCGCGCAGGCGGTACATCTTCATGCGCTTGAAGAAATCGTCGGCGACCGACACGTGCACATCCACCCAGATGGCATCCTGAGCATGACCGGCCAGGCCCTCGGCCAAAATCTTGCCCTGAGGCGAGAGCAGGGCCCATGCGGCGGCACCCTCACCATTGCCCTCTCCTTGCGCGGGAATGGGGCCCGTCACGACGTCGTTGAGCAGTTTGTGAGCGTCAGGGCCGGAAAAACGGAATACGGCACGGTCGGCGCGCAGGTGGATGGTCATGGTCGCTTGCCTCTTGGTCGCTGCCTCCGCTAAACCGGCATGGACGGCAACGGCAGGACCAGAGACATGGCGCAGTACGACACGATTTTCAAGAACGCGACGCTGGTCAACCATGACGGCGAAGGCCTCGCCGATGTTGGGGTGCGCAATGCCCGTATTGCCGGGCTCGGCAATCTGTCGGGCGCCAGCGCCACCGAAGTCGTCGATTGCCAGGGTCTGCACATCCTGCCCGGCGTCATCGATACGCAGGTGCATTTTCGAGAACCGGGGCTGACCCACAAGGAAGACCTGGAATCAGGTTCGCTTTCGGCGGTGATGGGGGGCGTTACAGGCGTGTTTGAAATGCCCAACACCAATCCGCTGACCACCAGCCGGGAAACCTTCCAAGCCAAGATCGCTGCCGGCACCAACCGGATGCATTGTGACTTCGCCTTCTATATCGGCGGCACGCACGAAAACGCCAGCGAACTGGGCGAACTGGAAAAATTGCCTGGCTGCGCTGGCATCAAGGTGTTCATGGGCTCATCGACCGGCTCGCTTCTGGTGGCCGATGACGATGGCGTCGAAGCCATCCTGCGGTCCATTTCACGCCGCGCCGCCTTCCACTCGGAAGACGAGTTCATGCTCGAAGAGCGCAAGCACCTGCGGGTCGAGGGGGATCCGTCCAGCCATCCGGTGTGGCGCTCGCCGGAAGTTGCTCTCAGTTCCACCAAACGCCTGGTGGGTCTGGCGCGCAAGACCGGCAAGCGCATCCACGTGCTGCATATTTCCACAGGCGAGGAGATTGCCTATCTCGCCGACCACAAGGATGTGGCCAGCGTCGAGGTCACGCCGCATCACCTGACGCTCGACGAAACCGCCTATACGAGGCTCGGCACTTACGCCCAGATGAACCCGCCCGTGCGCGATGCCATTCACCGCGAGGCGATCTGGGGCGGGGTGCAGAATGGGGTTGCCGATATTCTGGGTTCCGACCACGCGCCGCATACCCGCGCAGAAAAGGACCATGCCTATCCAGCGTCCCATTCGGGCATGACGGGGGTGCAAACCCTGGTGCCGATCATGCTCGACCACGTCAACGCCGGCAAGCTGAGCCTGTCGCGCTTCGTCGACATGACCAGCGCCGGTCCCAATCGCCTGTTCGGCATTGCCAACAAGGGCCGCATCGCGGTGGGCTATGATGCCGACCTCACCATTGTCGATCTCAAGCGGCGCGAAACCATCCGCAACCAGGACGTCAAGAGCCGCGCCGGCTGGACCCCCTATGATGGCGTGAGCGTCACCGGCTGGCCCGTGGGCACGATCGTGCGTGGCAAGACGGTGATGTGGCAGGGCGAACTGGTAACGGCCTCGACCGGACAGCCGATGCGGTTTTTGGAGGCGCTGCCACAACAGGCTTAGCGCTCTGGGGGAGGCGGTGTCGGGGAGGGTCGGCTGTGGCAGCGACCTTGCCGCAGCTGTCATCGGACGTTCTTTCCACCGCCTGGATTACTCCTGAAGGGGCGCCCAGTGCGGGCCGGCGGCGAACTCACGGGCGGCCTGGATGAATGCCGTGAAGGCTGCCGGCGGGTTTTTTCGCCCGGGGTAGTAAAGCGCCAGCGGCGCCAGGTTGGGCGTCCAATCCTCGAGAACCTGCACAAGCCTGCCTGCGGCGATGTCCTCGCGCACGTC
>CAXBKI010000025.1:0-13295 GCA_963975955.1 uncultured Devosia sp. | reverse complement strand
AATCCGATCCGCGTGTCGAAATCCGCTACGATCCGCAGAACATCTCCGAAGTCTGGGTGATCGACAAGGACCAAGGCATTTCCTTCGCGGTACCCTGCACTCGCCAAGACTATGCCGCTGGTCTGTCCGAACACCAGCACAATGTCATTCGGCGCCACCTCATGGACAAGTCCCCTAAGGGTACGTTGCGCATGAAGATGCTGCTGCTTGCTCGTTTGGAACTCTTCGAACTGGGCAAGCAGCTGATCGGTGGCCGAAACAATGCAAAGACCAAGGTCGGCATCGCTCGTTTCCTTGGTGCTGATCGCATGGCAATCGATGCAGTGAGCCGTCCGATCAAGGATGAAAGTCAGAACGATCTCATCGATTTGGCGATCGATGACGCAGATGACGATGCCAAGGCGAAGGCCGACGAGGCCGTAGTCGATGAGCTCGTGGCAAAACAAAAGCAACGACGTGCACGACCGGTGGCAGAGCCGGCACCGCCGCAGCCGCGGCAGATCGAACCCGCCCAGCACTCTGAAACTCGTCCTGCGGAACCACCTACCCCGCCTCTGCAAGTGGATCCCGACCCACCTCCTGTGGCCCAGGATCCAGCTAACGTGCCGCCAACCACCCCATCTGCCAGCGAAGGTGCAATCCCGCGTCGTCGCCGTGATCGAACCTTGAAGGTAACTCGAGATGAACCTTGAATTGTTGCGTGACGAAAACGGTAATTATCCAGCCGACATCGCCGAAATCATCGCTAATTCCGACCCGGAAAAGAAGGAGGTCTTGCGCCAAGTCGGCATCATTGTGGTCGAATATGACCAGTATCACGATGCCTGGGAATGGCTCGAGGACATGCTTCTCGAGGTCAACACGGGTCTCGAGTCGACGGCTGGCCTTCTGTATGGGGTTTCCGGGGTGGGAAAGAGCACGATCCTGCGTCGGTTCACCAAGAAGTACGGCGGTCCATTTCAGACGGCAGACGGGCTTGTACGGCCCGTTGTCAGGGTTTCCACACCTGCTAACCCGAACCTGGAAAACCTGTACAAGGCCATGATCCAGGCTCTCGATGCCGATGCCGCCGATAGTGGTAAAGTATCAGATCTCCGAAAGATTGTGCTTACGCAGATCGCCGGGCAGAAGGTCAAGCTGTTCATCTTCGACGAGTTCACACACGTCGTTGAAGATCGCACCGAGAAGTTCGCGACCAAGACCGTGCGAGCGCTTAAGGAACTGCTCAGCGACAAGCACTGTCAGTGCGTGTTCGCTGGCACGGAACTTTTGTTCAAGGTCCACTCTATCTACAGCCAGTTCCGCCGTCGCAGCGGCGGCGACATGCAGCTGTTCCCATTCGATTGGGACGAGCCGGATGACAGGACAGAGTGGCTTGAGGTGATGGCCGCTATCCAGTCCTCACTGCCAATCAAGTGCGAAGAACCACTCGGTCAAGAACTGATGGCTCGCAAGATCCATCAGTCGACCGACGGCACGATGGATCACGTGATGAAACTGCTCTTCCGAGCAACGTCATACGCATACGACAGTGGCAGTGGCGTTATTTCTTTCACTCACTTGGCAGATGCCTTCGAGCGCCTCAGGCGTGGTGATGAGGTGCGTTCCAATCCATTTGGGCCGCCATCGAAGCGCCGGCGGACGGTGTCGGTCGTCCATCACGTCAATGACGACCCTGATGACGACGACGAAAAAAGCAATTTGAGATCGACCGGTAAGGGTCCAAAGCCGAGGTTCAAGAAATGACAACGACCGCCCGTAAGCTCAAGCCGTTCCCTCTGCGTGTAAAGCATTACCGTGATGAACCTGCCCATGCGCTGCTTTTGCGCACAGCAGCCCATAACGGTACGTCTCGTTTTTCACCGGTGTTCAAGCGTTGCGGCGTCTTGTTCGGCCGCAGTGCCCAACTGGTGGATCAGGATTTGGTCGCCCGCCTCTGCGGCGTCGACCCGGAAGAACTCAGTCATGGGTCGATTGTGCCCGAAGATGATGGTGTTTCCGTGCTGGGCCAAAAGCTTCGTCATGAGCATGTTGGTGGCTGGTGGCGCCGCTGGTGTCCACATTGCCTTGAAGAAGCCCCGTACCATCGGGTCTGGTGGGATATCGCGTTTATCACCACCTGCCCCGCCCACGGTGTCGAACTCACCAGCGATTGTGGCTGCGATCAGCCATTGATCAATGGCCGGCAGGGTATGATCCGCTGTAATCAAAATCATGATCTGACCAAGGTACCGGTAAGGACAGCATCCGTTGAGCAAGTCCTGGTGGATCAGTACATTGTCGATCGACTTCTCGGCCACGGACAGCACCCTCACGTGCTGCTGGACAAGACTTCGCTTGGGCAGGCGATCCACGTCCTCGAACGCATTGGTGTGAGTGCACTTGCAGAGGACAGTTCGGTCGAACAGGCACGGGCCCAAGTTGGCGTTCCACAACTATTGAGCGCTGGTTTTGCTGCCCTTGCTGACTATCCACGGGGCTTTAATCGTTTCCTCGACATCCTGATCTCGCGGCGCAACGAAGACGATCTCAAGAGCGAGGTGAGGGCTTACGGCCCGTTGCGGTATTGGATGGGATCTCAAATCGCCAGGGATAAGCGGTGCGATCTGATCTCAGAACTGCGCCAGGCTTTCACTAGCCATGCGCAGGCAAATGTAATCTCGCTCAAGCGGGTGACCACCGTCAGTGGCAGTGTTGTTGGCGTGCCGCTTCGGACGGCTGCCAACCAATGCGGCCTGGCACCGGAAGTGTTCATCCGGCTCATGAAGGTGTTTGACGCCGAATTCGAGGCACCGGGTGAATTCGAAAGAACGGTGTTGCGCCCTGACGTGCTGCAGCGCTTTGAAAATTGGTTGATGTCGCTCACGACGATGGAGCAGGCGATTGAATCTTTGGGTGTTCGTTGGGTTCGAGTTATCGAACTCGCCGATGAGGGCCATCTTCCCTATGTATGCCGCCCCTACGATCGATCTGAGCCACAAGGCAAGCGCGGCGACAACCACACCGCCGGGATCCGGTTGCGGGATCGGGACTGGAACAGGTGGTATTTCCAACCCGATGCGGTGAGCAACTTTCTGTCGCTGATGCGGTCAAAGATCGTTGTCGACACCGATGACGACGTTTTTGACGAGCACGATGAACTGGTAGAATTGATGCACGCCACCACAATGTTCACATCCTTCGATCAAGTGATCCGTATGGTGCTTGATGGTACCCTGCCCCTTCGCGGCAACGATTGGGGACGTCCTGGTTTGGCGGGACTTCTGATTTCCAAGTCGGAAGCCAAGACAATTCTGAAGCGTGAGCGTCGGGAAGGTCATCCGTTACGGGCGGCCGCCTTGCTGATGGGCATGACCTACAATCAGCTCCGATCCTGTATCATCACGAAGCTGATCACCCCGGTTGGAACGGGAAAGTCGCTTTCGATCACCGATGGCATGATCGCTGCATTCAAGGCCAAGTACGTTCAAGCCATGGAAATCGCGGACCATTTTGGCATTAAGAGTTCCAGGGTCGTCATTCGCTACCTTCGTGAAAACGGCTTGGAGCCGCTCCAGGTAGATGGCGAGCTCGGTATCACACTTTATCTTCGGGAACAGGCAATGCCGCTTGCGGAATCTTTGCCCCCGCCAGTTGCATTCGCGAACGCCCGAGAACGAGCGCAGTATCAGAAGGAGAAGGGGCTGCCGGTGGCGGCAACCTGGAAGCGGCATGACACGCCGCAGGATTGGAATAAACGGGGTGCCGACAGGTCGGGGCGTTAAGTCCCTGAGGCATGATGCGTTCTTGTCCATTGCATTTTGAACGGATCCCTATGATCCTTTTCAAAATGCAATTTGCCTAGTTGAGGCAGGCAAACAAGGTGGCGGCATTGCTAATCAATAACATCGACACAGCCACGCGGATATTTGGGCGCTCTGCTGCGATCTATGGTCAGATTCTAAACGGCATCGGCGATGAGATTTTGGATTGCCAATATCACTTCGTTGATAGTGATCAGTTCGAGAACGGCCTCGCGGCAGGGGCCATATCCAGGGAAGGAATGGGACGAATATACTGGATTGAGAAGTTGCAGCAGGTGCAACTTGTGTCGGTCTTGACCTTAGTCCGAACCGCCCGATGGGTAGATTCATGTGCACGGGAATATGATGCTGGATCGATTTCCAGTTGGGCAGGTGCCTGCAGGTCGCTAGTTGAATGCGTTGGGGACTCAGGTGACGCGCTTCAGGTTGCCGGACTTTCACTAGCTGAAAACGCAGCATCGATTGCAAGGCAGATTGACGGTAACGGTGCTGCTAGCGTTTCAACGGAGTTGGAGAACGCGCTAATACACTTCACGCAAGCTCGGCACTTTAAAATGAAGGAAGTCGCGCCGGAAAACCACAAAGCGAAAATGTCTGCCGAATATATAAAGACTGCGGAAAGCATGGGATTGCCACATGCCACCGAGTTCTATTCCAAGCTCTGTCAACTGAATCACCCTGCTGAGCCCAGCATGGCGCATCTTTACAATCCCAGTGACGATGGCTTCCGCCTAACGCTTGCTTTGGAGCGCCCGGCTCTTCAAAAGTTCATCTACGACAATAAAGAAACCTTACAGGAAGTCCTCTCATATGCCCTGAACCCGGCGCTAATCGCGTTGCGTGTTGTAGGGGCATTTGGGGTGTCTGAGGTTCCCCCGCAGCTCAAGATGCTGGATCTGTCGGCAATCAAACAGTGGGGGCGTGTGGTCACTGCCATGAGGGCTGCGAACCTGGATATCTAAGTTCAAGCTCACTCATCCACCATTGAGACTGAGATGCGTTGAGGCGCCTATATTGGGGAACGGAACAGCCGCTCATGTCCAATCGAATGTTAGTCGACGTTTTGAACCCGCGGGACATCAATACTCACTGCGCCGCATGCGGGCGCTCATTCGCTCGTTTCCCTTCTGATGAAGAACATATTTTCCCCAAATGGTTGCAGCATCATCATGATCTTTGGACCCGTAAGCTCAACGTCGGCAACTACACCGGAAAGCAATATAAGTCGGCAAAAATTAAGCTATGCAAGCGCTGCAACGGCACGACTTATCATGCTCTTGAGACCCTCCTAGCACCCCTTTTAACGTCGGATGACCCGTTTGGTGCTGTGAGTGTCATTGGCGATGACATTCTAGCGACTTGGCTTGGTAAAATAATGTGGCTTTTGGTGAGCAAAAGTCGCTCCGCGATCGACTATAGAACACGCGATGAAGCCCAACCTGATAGCATTCTGTCTGCTGACCAAGTGCCAGGGACGCTCTATCTTGGAATGATGCAAAGGGCCTTTGCGACAAAGAAGTCAATGGCTACCTGCTTTCTATATGAGCCGCGAGATCCTGCTCGGCTTGGCAGGCCGTTTTCGCTTTACAGGTTCAAAATCGACACCGAAGACGAACGTTTTGAAACGTTCGACTTTTCCGATAGCCCGTCAACATTGAGTCTCATGTTTCGGTCTGGAAATCTGGGGGTTGTCTGCATTTTTGACGGTGGGTTGCACCAGAGATTCCAGAGCGGCAGCTACGAATATTTTGCTGATCAATTGTTGCACCCACAGCAATTTGCAGAGTTGGCGGCCCGGATCACCTATGATCAAACTGTGCTCGATGAGCGCGCCTGCGAAGTCACCTACTTCTGGGATGAACAACTTAATTCGGTGATCGCAATGACTCGTACACCGAGGTTTTACTATCCCTATTTGCAAGAGCATCACGACGAAGAGCGACTCGTCGACATTATAAGCAGGCTGACGCTTGTAGATCCGTCGCAGATATTAAGACCCGAAGGTGTCATTACGACCCTGTTGGGGTCTGATGGGAAATTTGCCAAGTTCCCGGTCACGGAGGCAGAGCTTGCGGTTGCCAGGTCGGACCCTGATGTCTTCATGATGGGGGAATTGGATGCCGATTGGCGGCTTACTGAAAATGGGCCGCAAGCCAAGGAGGGTGAGGAGTAGTCCATGCCCCGAGTATTGACAGATCCAGCTCAGGCGTTCGTACGCAAGGCTTGCCCACATTCCTGGTACCTGGTCATGGACAGCCTGCACGAACAGGCTGTCTTTATCTACGAGCATGGTGACGGGCAGATCATGCAGGAAAAGGGGCCGAATGGACGCGTAGAACGGACCACGGTGCTTTCTCACAAATCTGTGTTTCTATTGGCTGGATTTGCCTTGGAAAACGCGATCAAGGCATTCTTAGTTTACGAGAACCCTCATTGGATATCGAATGGAGGGCTATGCAAGAATTTGAGATCCCACAACCTAGTTTCGCTTCAGAGCCAATCGAAGTTCATACCAAATCGAAACAGGCGGAATAGAGTTCTCCAAGCGTTTGAAGACGGGCTTGAGTCCTGGGCCAGGTATCCCTGCAGTCTCACCGCCGAGGGGACACGAGATGAAGATTCCCTGACCTTGGAGCTTTGGCTACAGTACCTCCGGCTGATTAGATCGTATGAGAAACGGCTACGAGAACTGATGGACGAGCCTTGGAAGGGACCTCATGGTTTTTCGGCGAGCTACAGGTTCGAGGGTGAGGTCGGCTATCCACCCGTTCCAACACTATTTGAAGCCTACGGACGGTTAAGTAGGACAAGGCTGACAAGCGAACGGGCGATCAATCGAAGGCAAGGTGTGTGACGACCCCGGTTCGACGCCCTAAAATCGGGGCGACTCATTAAATGCCTCTGCTGGTAGCACTCATCGGTCTTTATGCTTCCGAACGTCGCAGCATATGGTTCCGAACTAGAGCCGAAACCCCTGCGCCGCCGCAAGGTGGCGACTCAGGTTATGCTTCCGTGCACATGATGTGTATGAGTTCCACCTTACCCATCGTCTCTGACCCTGCATCCTTGACCCACTCAAGGATGGGCCACGAGTAAAAAATCACCTGAGTCATTTTATGACTCCCTGCGGTGCGCCATGTGCAGGTTATGCTTCCTGCTCTTGCAGGATTTGATTCCGGAAATGAGGGGAAAGTGGCGGAAACCCTGGAGTCGCTGACTCACATTATGATTCCGTGCACAGTGATTGTGCCTGCCCCAAACCTGTAACCCTAACGTCCGCCATCTTCCGGCCTATCTCTCATGACTTCCTGCAAACGTGAAAAGCCAAGGCCGGTACCGCTCTGGCGCGTGTCGCCGTCGGCAGGATTGGCGAACACAGCCTGCTCCGTGAATGTCATGGTGGTCTTGCCGTCCCCGCCCTCGAACTCGACCGTGACGAGAGAGGAAGAAATAGGGATGCCATTGGTTCGCATCGTGTAGGCATAGACGATACGCTGGCGCGAATGGATCTCGAGAAAATGGGCCAGCATTGCCTGTTCGGTGCCATCGGGCATGCGCCAGATCATGCTTTCCCGCCCGTCGACCCGGAAATCGAAACTATCCTCGATCACCTGCCAGTCGGGATGGCAGGCGTTCCAGCGGCGTTTGAGATCGTGTTGCGACCAGAAGCGGAAGGCATGGGCGGGACTGCCGGGCAATTCCCGCTCGATGACGAATGATCTGTGGTCAACGTTCACACCCATCAGTGATCCTTCTCTTCTGGAATTTCTTCCATCAGGTCAGCCAGGCGGTCGAAGGCCGCGTTCATTTCCCGCTGCCGCTGATCGACCCAGGCCGCCAATGCGACAAAAGCATCCCTGCGAATCCGGAAGGTCCTGGTGCGGCCCGTTTTCTCGCTGACGACAATGCCGCCTTCCTCGAGCACCTTGAGGTGCTTGAGGACCGCGGGCAACTGCACTGCCGCAGGTTCCGCCAGCTCCTTTACCGATGCGGGCCCCCTGCACAGGCGCTCGACAAAGCCGCGTCGGTAAGGGTCGGCCAGCATGTCGAAAAAGCGGTCCATATCGTCCTGCCCCATCATGCCATCGGCTCCAGGAAATGCGCCGGCATGTCGTCGCGATAAGGGAAGAACTTGAAATAGGGCTGCGCTTCGGAAAGCACACGCCTGACGGAACGGCGCTTGAGAAGGCGTTCGAGATAGTCGCCGAGCATGGGGCGGCCATCGCCGGGGGGCTGCACGATGGTGGCGAAAAACAGGGCTGGCAGCGCGGAACAATCGGCCATTGTGAAGCTGTCACCGCAGGCCCACTGCCCCTTGTAGAGCTGCCCCTCAATCATCCCATAGGCCGTTTCGAGGGTCGCCCGTGCTTCGGCCACGCCATGGGGGTCTTTGCCTCCCTCGGGCCGGAGACGGTCCCCGACGATCTTTTGCATGGGAACGCTGACATAGAGATCAAAGAAGCGGTCCCAAAGTCGTACGTCCAGCGCAACGTCGGCGTCGTTTGGAATGAGCGGCACGGCGCCGGGATAATGCTGCTGCAGATATTCGATTATGATGCTGGTTTCGGCCACCACCTTATTGCCCACGCCGTCATGGAGGACCGGGATCTTGCCGACGGGCCAGCGCTCGATATGGGCCGCGGCAGAACCGGGATTTGAGAAATCAACCAGACTGGCCTCAAACGGAATGTCGTTCTCATAAAGGGCAATGAGCACCTTGTGACAAAAGGAGGCGAGAGGATGAAGGTAGAGGGTCAGGCTCATGACAGGTCCACATGTTTCCTTGCATGGAAACTATTACCGACCCAGGCGGCAATGGCAAGACACTTTCCGTAACTGGAAACTAAAGTCCGGCTTATCGAACCCAGGAAGCGCAGCAGCCTCGTCCTGCGGCCCGTCCGTCATTTTCAGCACCTTTTTGGCGCCGCGTGGGGCTTTACCTGGCCAGCCCGCAACACAGAATCCCCCCATCATCGCCCTGACTCTGCCATCATCGCAGGTGGACAGCATGCCGCACCCCCATCACGCCTAAATTAGCGCATATAAAACAACATGTTACAGCGGGTAAGGTTATCTTGACACTCTCGGACCCCACTACTATGTTGCGCGCGACTAAAAAGGGCGCCCCGGAAATACGCGGGGCAGAGCCGACCGAGGAGCGAGCGGATGGCAAAACCGCAAGACACCAATGGTCGGCCTGAAAGCGCCCGAGGGGTGACGCACGATCTCGCATCGCGCATCGCCTCAGCCAAGCGGGACCGCGATATCGAGGACAACAGAGCCTCGAGACAAGCTTCCCCGGAGATGAGTGGTATGGCGCGCGGTATGCGCATCGGTACCGAGTTCATCGCCGCGATCCTGGTGGGTGCCATCTTTGGCTATCTCATCGATCTTGGCCTGGGGACCAGCCCCTGGGGCTTGCTCATCATGTTATTGGTGGGCTTTGCTGCTGGAATACTCAATGTCACCCGCGTGGTGGCGCAAATGAATGCCGCATCGCCTCCCCCGCCTGGGTCCGATATGGGACCAGACGCGGAAGACGAAAACGATAACGATGACGCTTAGAGGGCTCTATCTTGGCCGGTACTGATCCGATCCACCAATTCGTCATCGAGGACATGTTCCCGCTGTTTACCGTAGGCGGTGACGGCACCGAAGGGAGCGGCCTCAGCTTCGCATTCACCAATTCGGCGTTGTTCATGGTCGCGACCGTGGCCATCATCGGGCTCTATCTCATCCTGTCGACGGGATCGAAAAGCGTGGTTCCCGGTCGCGCGCAATTGTTGAGCGAGCTGGTCTACAGCTTTGTCGCCAATATGGTGCGCAGTGCCGCCGGCACGGCGGGCATGACCTTCTTCCCGCTGGGATTCAGCCTGTTCACCTTCATCTTCGTGGCCAACATGCTGGGCATGGTGCCCTATTTCTTCACCGTCACCAGCCACATCATCGTCACCTTCGCGCTGTCGATGCTGGTGTTCCTGACCGTGGTGATCTACGGCTTTGCCAAGAACGGCCCGAAATTCCTCAAGCTGTTCGTGCCCGCTGGCGTGCCCGGCTACATCCTTCCCATCGTGGCGCCCATCGAGTTCATCTCGTTCATGAGCCGCCCGATCTCGCTTTCCGTGCGTCTGTTCGGCAACATCCTGGCCGGTCACATCACGCTCAAAGTCTTCACCGGTTTCATCGTCACCATGGGCAGCCTGGGTTTCCTGGGCATCCTTGGTTCGGCGCTACCGCTGATCATGGCCGTCGCGCTGACCGGCCTCGAATTTCTCGTCGGTGCGGTTCAGGCCTATGTTTTCGCGGTCCTGACCTGCATGTATCTCAACGACGCGATCCACCCGTCTCACTAACTACCAGTCACGGCGGGCTGTTCCGCCAGAACCCCCGCTTAAAAGTCGCTTGAAAGGACTAATATTATGGAAGCTGAAGCCGCAAAGTACATCGGTGCCGGTATTGCTTGTTTCGGTATGGCCGGCGCCGCCATTGGCGTGGCCAACATTTTCGGCAACTTCCTGTCGGGCGCCCTGCGCAACCCGTCGGCAGCGCCAAGCCAGTTCTCGAACCTGATCTTCGGCTTCGCCGTGACCGAAGCTCTGGGCATCTTCTCGTTCCTGGTTGCCCTGATCCTGCTGTTCGTCGTCTAAGACCGACGCGGCGATCACGATCTTCCGCAGCCGGGCTCGGTCCGGCTGCGCGCTCTTTTCCGGCGTCATGCCGGCTGACCGGATTTAACGGGACCTGACCTGATGGCAACGCAAGCCTACGCCCAAGAAGCGGTTGTACCGGCCGAAGCACCCGTCGCGGCGCAAGCCACCGACGCAACGCACGCCGATCCCACTGCCGATACCCATGCCACGACCGAAGCCCATGGTGGCGAGCATGGTTCGGGCGTGTTCCCGCCCTTTGACCCTGCAACCTTTCCATCGCAGCTGCTGTGGCTCGCCATTACCTTTGGTGCCCTCTACCTGCTGATGAGCAAAATCGCCCTGCCCCGCATTGGTGGCATTCTGGAAAACCGCAAGGCCATCATGGATGCCGATCTGGCGGCTGCTGATGCCTCGCGCCAGCAGACTGATGCGGCCATTGCTGCCTATGAAGCCGCGCTGGCTGCTGCCAAGGCCAAGGCCCAGGGCATCGCCAATGAAAGCCGCGAAGCGATCCAGGCTGATCTGGCCGCCAAGCGCAGCGCCGTGGAGGCCGATCTCACCGCCAAGGTGAGCGCCGCCGAGGCCCGCATCATGGCAACCAAGACCGAAGCGCTGACCCATGTTGACGAGATCGCCACCGAAACCGCCCAGACGGTCGTGACCCAGCTGGTCGGTGATGTGTCGACCGACAGCGTCCGCGCTGCCGTCGCCAAGGCCAAGGAGTAAGCGAGCATGGCATTCGACAATACGTTCTACGCCACTGTTGCCCTCGTCATTTTCATCGGGCTGGCGCTGTATTTCGGCATCCACACGATCATCGCCAAGATGCTCGACAAGCAGATCCAGAAGATCGCCGACGATCTGGCGGAAGCCAAGAAGCTGCGCGAGGAAGCTGCCGCCCTGCTGGTCGAATACGAGCAGAAGCGTGTTGCCGCCGAGAGCGAAGCCGAAGGCATCGCCGACCTGATCGCCCGCCGCACCAAGTCGGTAGAAGACAAGATCGCCCAGGCCGAGGCGCAGGCCGTGTCCGAAGTGCGCGCCCGCTCGGCCGACATTGCCATCGAAGCCGCGCGGCTGGTGCTGACCGACGAAATGAACCGCAAGGGCGGCCAGGTCGTCGACAAGGCCATCGCTGACGTGGGCAATCGCCTGAACTGATTTTTTGGATCGGCTTTGAGAATTTGAGGCGGGCAGCGATGCCCGCCTTTTTTGTCTGCGGCGATGGCACGAGATACTTGGCCCCCTCGCCCCTCAGGGGAGGGGTGAGCCCGTGGCCCCAGGAATACTGTGCCCCATGCGCCGCGCACAATTGACGGCCTGCAGATTCTCCACCATGGTGCGGCCACTGCGGGAGAGACTGGATTTCTCCAGCGCCGAAGGAGCAACCGCCCCGGAAACTCTCAGGCCAACGGACCGCAGTGCACTACAACTCTGGAAAGCGGACCGGCACAGTGCCAGGTCCCACCGAAGGAGCAACCGGCGCTCAGCCGGGAAATCTCTCAGGTGATCAGGACAGAGGGGGCACGGGATTCGCCGCAAGGCGAGTATAGTCGTGTCACCGCGTTCATTTCCGGGAAGTGTTGATGGCCCAGAGCCCAGCCGAAACTCTCAAGACCACGCCGCTGTTCGAATGCCACAACGCCGCTGGCGGCCGCATGGTGCCATTTGGCGGCTACAGCCTGCCAGTGCAATATCCCAGCGGCATCATGGCCGAACACAAATGGACCCGCGAACAGGCGGGCCTGTTCGATGTCAGCCATATGGGCCCCAGCTTTCTCAGCCTGAATGATCCCAGTGGCGACGCCGAGGCCGACCATGCCGCGATCGCCGCGATCATCGAGCCACTGATCTGTGGCGATATCGCCGGGCTCAGGCCCGGCCAGATCCGCTATACCCTGCTGCTCAACCAGACCGGCGGCGCCATTGACGATCTGATGGTCGCGCGCTCGGCCACCACGGCGGGCACGCTCTATATCGTGGTCAATGCCGGCACCAAGGATGGGGATTTCGCCCGCATCGCCGCTGCTGCCGGCGATCGCGCCACGCTGACCCGCGCCGATGATGGCGCGCTGCTGGCGCTGCAGGGTCCTTCGGCCGTCGCCGTCGTCGAGGCCTTCCTGCCCGGCGTCAGCGAGCTGGGTTTCATGCAGTATGCCCCGTTCGCCTGGCAGGGCGTGACGCTGATGGTGGCCCGCTCGGGCTATACCGGCGAAGATGGCGTCGAGATCCTCTGCCCGGCCGACAAGGCCGTCCTGCTGTGGGACAAGCTGCTGGCCGACGAGCGCGTCAAGCCCGTGGGTCTTGGTGCCCGTGACAGCCTGCGGCTCGAGGCCGGCCTGCCGCTCTATGGCCATGACCTGGACGAAAGTGTTTCGCCCGTCGAAGCCGGCCTGGGCTTTGCCATTTCCAAACGCCGCCGCGAGGCTGCCGATTTCCCCGGCGCCGACCGCATCCTGGCCGAACGCGCGGGCGCGCTCAGCCGCGTCCGCGTCGGCCTGATCGTCCAGGGGGCGCCAGCCCGCGAGGGCGCAGCGATTCTCGACGCATCAGGCACGGCCATTGGCGTGGTCACCAGCGGTGGCTTTGCGCCATCCCTGGGCAAGGCCATTGCCCTGGGCTTTGTGCCGCCCAGCCATGCCCAGATCGGCTCCACGCTGCAGGTAAGCGTGCGTGGCCGTGCCCAATCGGCACAGGTGGTCGAGACCCCCTTCGTACCGCATCGTTATTTCCGCAAGCCCAAAGCCAGTTGAGAGCTCAGCCATGACCACCAAATTCACCCCTGATCACGAATATATCCGCGTCGAAGGCACCACCGGTGTGGTCGGAATCACCCCCTACGCCC
>CAXBKI010000024.1:0-13517 GCA_963975955.1 uncultured Devosia sp. | reverse complement strand
ATCGAAAATCGAGGGGGGCTGGCTCATGATGACTTGCGGCCGTTGCTGGAAAAGGCACTATATCGGGCCTTATGGAGAGCGCGGACGGGCTTGTCAAAAGCGGAGGCTGGCGCCGACGCCTTGATGCCGGCGCGCGGTGGCTGGGGCGCGGCCTGCTCGACGTGCTCTACCCGCCAGTCTGCCTCAACTGTGATGCGCCCACCGCCACGCCCGATACATTGTGCGCGGCGTGTTTTGCTACCCTGCGGCCGATCACGGCGCCGCTCTGTCCGCGCCTGGGGCTGCCCTTTACCGTCTCGCTGGGCGCCGACGCGCTCTCGGCCGAGGCATTGGCCGATCCGCCGCCCTTTGGCCGGGCGCGGGCGGCGGTGATCTACAACGACGTGGCCGGCGCCATCGTGTCGCGGCTCAAATATGGCGACCGGCCCGAGCTGGCGCGGTTCTGCGCGCGGCTGATGGCGGGGGCCGGCCATGAGCTCTGGGAGGATGCGCCGGTGCTCGTGCCGGTGCCGCTGCATCGGGTGCGCCAGCGGACGCGACGCTATAACCAGTCGCGCGAACTGGCCGTGTCGCTGGCCCGCTTCACGGGCCTGGCGGTGGATGCCGGGCTGGTGCAGCGCATCCGCAAGACCCGCCAGCAGGTGGGGCTGAGTGGCGATGGGCGGCAGCGCAATGTGGCGGGCGCCTTTGCCGTCCACCCCGGCCGGCTGGTCCATGCCGCGGGCAAGCGGGTGGTGCTGGTCGATGATGTCTATACTACCGGGGCGACGAGCAAGGCGGTGACCCGGGCCCTGTTGAAGGCCGGCGTCGAGAGTGTCGATGTCATCACGTTCGCCCGCGTTGTTATTGGCGCCGACTTACCCATATAAAGGCGGAGACCCGTCCTGATGGGAGAATTGCAATTGGCCACGATCGAAATCTATACCACGCCGACCTGCCCCTATTGCCACGCCGCCAAGGCGCTGCTGGCCGAGAAGGGCCAGGCCTTCACCGAGATCACCGTGCTCGATCCGGCCCTGCGCGAAACCATGACGCAACGCGCGCATGGCCGGCGCACGGTGCCGCAGATCTTTATCGATGATGCCCATATCGGCGGCTATGACGATATTGCGGCGCTCGAACGCCGCGGTGGCCTTGATCCCCTGCTGTAATATCGGCGCCACGCGATGAAAATTGCCGCGATCCAGCTGCGCTCGGGTCCTGACCCGGTGGCCAATCTTGCGGCGCTCGAGCCGCTTCTGGCCCAGGCCGCAGCGGCGGGCGCGCACTATGTGCTGACGCCCGAGGTCACAATGGCCTTTGCCGAAAACCGGGCGGGGCTGGCGCAGGCCGCGGCGCCCTTTGAGGGCCACCCGCAACTGGCGCGGGTAGCCGCCCTGGCGCACCAGCATGGCATGCATGTCCATATCGGATCGCTGGCCGTGCCGCTGCCCGACGGGCGCTTCGCCAATCGCTCGGTGCTGTTCGGGCCCGATGGGGCGATGCTGGCCCATTACGACAAGATCCACCTGTTCGACGCCAGCATTGCCGGGCTCAATGCCTATCGCGAGAGCGACACCTATCGTGGCGGCGAGGCGGCGGTGACCGTTCCCCTGGGTGCGTTCACCCTGGGCATGGCGATCTGCTACGACATGCGCTTTCCTGCCCTGTTCAATGCACTGGCGAGGGCCGGGGCCAGCCTGATGGCGGTGCCGGCCGCGTTCACCGTGCCGACCGGACAGGCGCACTGGCATGTGCTGCTGCGCGCCCGGGCGATCGAGACGGGAAGCTATGTGATCGCCGCGGCGCAGGGTGGCCGGCACAGCAATGGCCGGGCGACCTATGGGCACTCCATCATCATCGATCCCTGGGGGCGCATCCTCGCCGAGCTCGACCATGACGAGCCGGGCCTGCTGCTGGCCGATATTGCCGTCGACCAGGTCAACGAGGCCCGCATGGCGATTCCGGCACTGGCCAATGCCCGCAACTTTGCTGCCCCTGCGCCGTTGTAGCGGCAATCCATCGTCCTATATTATTGAAAGACCGAGCCCTTTGGCTCCAGAGGCGTTTGACCGTGATCCAGTATTCGCTCCATTGCTCGAAAGGCCATCAATACGACGCCTGGTTCAAGAACGCTGCGGCGTTCGACGAGCAGAAGGCGCGCGGTATTGTCAGCTGTGCGGTGTGCGGCGATGGCGCGGTCGAAAAGGCCCTGATGGCGCCGGCCGTGGCCCGGTCGGACAATGAGAGGGTTGCAGTCAGCGCTGGCCATCCCGAGGCCGCCAGGATCCGCGAAATGCTGCGGGCCTACCGCGAAAAAGTGACCAGCGAGGCCGATTATGTCGGCGACAGATTCGCCGAGGAAGCGCGCAAGATCCATTTCGAAGAGGTGGCGGCGCGCGGGATTTACGGCGAGGCGACGCACGAGGAAATTGCCGGGCTGGCAGAGGATGGCATCGAGTTCATGCCGCTGCCCGACCTGCCTGAAGAGCACAACTAGTTCCGAGCGCCATTCCGGCGCACCATAACGGAGAAACCGACATGACCACTCTGGACGCAGCCCTTTCGGGCACATTCGCCATTGGCGGGGACCTCACCGTCAACCGCCTGGGTTTTGGCGCCATGCGCATCACCGGCAAGGGCATCTGGGGCCCGCCGGCCGATATCGAGCAGGCCCGGGCCACCTTGCGCCGGCTACCTGAACTCAATGTCAACTTCATCGATACCGCCGAAAGCTATGGCCCCTATGTCAGTGAAAACCTGATCGGGGAGGTACTGGCCCCCTACGACAAGGGCAGCATCATCGCCACCAAGAGCGGCCTCACCCGCTCTGGACCCGATGTCTGGGAACAGGTCGGGCGGCCGGAATTCCTTCGCCAGGGCGTGGCGACAAGCCTGGGTCGGCTCAAGCTCGAGGTTATCGATCTCTGGCAACTGCACCGGATCGACGCCAAGGTGCCGCGCGCCGAGCAGTTCGGCGCCATTGCCGACATGCAGAAGCAGGGGCTGATCCGCCATGTCGGGCTGAGTGAAGTCAGCGTCGATGACATCAAGGAAGCCCAGAAATACTTCAAGGTGGCCACGGTGCAGAACATGTACAATCTGGTCAGCCGCAAGGCCGAGGCCGTGCTCGAATTCTGCGAAGCCAACGGGATCGGCTTCATTCCGTGGCGGCCGATCGATGGCGGCAATCTGGAATCCACCAGTGCCCAGTTCAAGGCCATCATGGACAAGCATGAGGCCTCGGCCAGCCAGATCGCGCTGGCCTGGATGCTCAAGCGCTCGCCGGTCATGCTGCCCATTCCGGGGACCGGCAAGGTAAAGCATCTCGAGGACAATGTGGCGGCAGCCGCGATCAAGCTCAGCGACGACGATTTCGCGACGCTGGACAAGATCGGCAAGGCTGGCTGATATCTTGGCCATGAACTGACCAGGGCCGGCGGCGCACAGCGTTGCCGGCCTTGGCTTTTGCAGCGCCGGCTCGGTCGCGATCGATGTGCGGGGAGGTTTCAGGTCGGCTCGATAGGGAGGGTGGAATCCCCGCTATCGAACCTAACCAGCCGGCAATCTTGGCAGACCGCCTTCGGCTGAGCGTGCCTCTAGCACTGGCAGAAGGGCTTGTCACGCATTTGTCGTGAATGAATCCACCGCTCTGTGTTAGCCCATCACCCCACCCCCAGTCCCTCCCCATTCAGGGGAGGGAAGTCCGCACTTGGTGGCCTCGGTTCTTGCTACTCCCTCCCCCTTGTGGGGAGGGTGGCCGCGAGGGGGTCGGGTGGGGCTCGATCATTGCAGGCCGAGGCCGTTCAGCTCCAGAGCTTGTCGATGGCTGCCTTGTCGCGTACCGCGCCGCGGGCTGCCGACGTGGCAAAGGCGGCATAAGCCTTCAGCGAGGTCGTGACATTGCGTTTGCGCGGCTGGGCCGGCTTCCAGCCGAGCTGATCCTGATCGTGGCGGCGCTGCACCAGTTCATCGTCCGTTACCACAAGAGTGATCGAGCGGTTGGGGATATCGATCTCGATGATGTCGCCTTCGCGGACCAGGCCGATCGTGCCGCCCTCGGCTGCTTCGGGGGAGACGTGACCAATCGACAGACCCGAGGTGCCGCCCGAAAAGCGCCCATCGGTCAGCAGGGCGCAGGCTTTGCCCATGCCCTTGGATTTGAGGTAGCTCGTGGGATAGAGCATTTCCTGCATGCCCGGTCCGCCGCGCGGGCCTTCGTAGCGAATGACGAGCACGTCGCCTTCCTTGATCTGGTTGGTCAAGATCGCCTTGACGGTATCGTCCTGGCTCTCGAAGACGCGGGCCGGGCCGGAGAATTTGAGGATGGATTCATCCACGCCGGCCGTTTTGACGATGCAGCCGTCAATGGCGATATTGCCCTTGAGCACGGCCAGGCCACCATCCTTGGAGAAGGCGTTTTCGGCCGAACGGATGGCGCCGTCCTTGCGGTCGAGATCAAGCTCGGTCCAGCGATTGGACTGGCTGAACGCCTGGGTGGTGCGCACGCCGCCGGGGGCGGCCATATAGAAATTGCGCACGCTTTCGGAATTGGTGCGCGAGATATCCCATTTGTCGATGGCGTCGCCCAGGGTGGCGATATGGACGGTGGGTTCGCTGCGGTTGATCAGGCCCGCCCGGTCGAGCTGGCCCAGGATGGACATGATGCCGCCGGCGCGGTGCACGTCTTCCATATGCACATCGGCCTTGGCCGGCGCGACCTTGGAGAGCACGGGCACGCGACGGCTGAGGGCATCGATGTCATCCATGGTGAAGTCGACGCCACCTTCATGGGCTGCGGCCAGGATGTGCAGCACGGTATTGGTCGAGCCGCCCATGGCGATATCGAGCGCCATGGCGTTTTCGAAGGCGGCCTTGGTGGCAATCGAGCGCGGCAGGACCGAGGCATCGTCCTGTTCGTACCAGCGCTTGGCAATATCGACGATCAGGTGGCCGGCTTCCTGGAACAGGCGCTTGCGATCGGAATGGGTGGCCAGGGTCGAGCCGTTGCCGGGCAGGCTGAGGCCGAGTGCCTCGGTGAGGCAGTTCATCGAATTGGCGGTGAACATGCCCGAGCACGAGCCGCAGGTGGGGCAGGCGGCTTCCTCGACGGCCTGGACTTCCTCATCGGAGTAGTTGTCGTCGGCAGCTATGACCATGGCATCGACCAGATCAAGCGCCTGCAGCTTGCCCTTGAGCATGGCCTTACCCGCTTCCATCGGGCCGCCCGACACGAAGATCACCGGGATATTGATGCGCATGGCGGCATTGAGCATGCCGGGCGTGATCTTGTCGCAGTTGGAGATGCAGACCATGGCGTCAGCACAGTGGGCGTTGACCATGTATTCCACCGAGTCGGCGATCAGATCGCGGCTGGGCAGGGAATAGAGCATGCCGTCATGGCCCATGGCGATGCCGTCATCGACCGCGATTGTATTGAATTCCTTGGCGACGCCGCCGGCTGAAGGAATTGACCACGGCAATGATGGGCTTGCCGAAATCGCCGTCCTTCATGCCCGTCGCGCGCCAGAGGCCACGGGCGCCGGCCATGTTGCGGCCATGGGTGGTGGTGCGGGAGCGATATGCAGGCATGGTGATGTCCTCGAAACTCGGTGCGCCCATTGGCTTGGCGCGGTTGACCTTGTTTAAACCCATTCCAAAGCAGGATCAATCAAAAACCGTACCGTACCGTACGGTACTGTCCGGCGCTGTTGCGACCCTGGCCGGGGCCGGTGCATCCTAAGTTCTGCTCCCGCGTTGCTGATCAGCAGGATTTCTGGCTAGGATGGACCCATGGCGAACAACAAACGCAGCTATCGGCTCGTGCAGTCCGGCGACCCCGTGGCCGGCAGCGTGACAGTGCGTATCGCGCTTGGCCCCGACGGCCGCCCGGTCGCCGGCATGTGGTGGACCTCACAAAGCGGGCTCGACAGCGCCGCGTTTCATGATGTGCCCGCGGCGCTGGAGGCGGCCGAGCTTCATCGTGTCCGGCACGATCTCGAAGAGGTGCGCGTCACCCTGGACGGCGTGCAGTGGCAGCCAGGCTGGGGCGAGCTGGAGGGCGCAGATGGGGCGGCGCGCGAACCAATGGGCGACATCAGGCGTGCGGGCCTGTCGGACGACGAGTTCGCGGCCCTGGCCGAAGGCATCGAAGCGCAGCGCGACGCCTGACTGCCCATAGTCAGTTGTTGATGCTGATAATGCCCCAATTGCTGTCGCTGCAGCTGTCGTCAACGCAGACCAGGCTCATCCAGAGCGCACCATTGGCAAAGCCGACCCCCTCGCTGGTGACGATCAGATCGGCATAGTCCTGGCTGGACAGGGCGGCGATGGTGTCCGGGGTCAGCAGGCTGTCGAAATTGTCCACCAGGTCCTGGGGTTCCAGGATGTCATAGGATTCGCCATTGCCGTTGACGGTGATCGGATAGATGCCGAGCTCGGCAATCATGGCCGGGTCGTCAAACAGGAAGCCGTCCTGCAACTGGGCGAACGCTTCGCCGAATTCGACCGATTTGCCATGCAGGCTCTCGATCCGGGCCATGACGTCTTCTTCACTCTGGGCGAAGGCCGGCACGGCGAACGCCATGGGGAGCAGGAGGAGGGCGGCGAGGATAGTGCGGTGCATGACGGGCTCCAGTGCGGATGATCTCCAGCTATAGCGCAATTGTGGCAAAGCAACAGGCCAATCGGGCGTGCAGGCAGGCATGTCGGGTCCGGACAGGTCAGGCGCGCCGCAGGCCTAGATATCGGTGGTCAGCCGGTTGCGTCCGCCGCTCTTGGACCGGTAGAGGGCCCCATCGGCCCGGCCCAGTACCGCCGGCACCGCTTCGCCCGGCGCCGCCACCGTCAGTCCGATGCTGATGGTTACGGTCAGGCCGTCCTGCCAGGGGTGGCTGGCAACGGTCGTGATGAGCGCGCTGCACAGCGCTATTGCCTGCTCTGCCGTCCCGGCAATGGCCAGCAGAAACTCTTCCCCACCAAGGCGGGCGGCGAGATTGTCCGGGCCGACGCCGGTCTGCAGCAACCGAGCCAGCGCCTGCAGCACCTGATCGCCGACCGAGTGGCCGAGCTGGTCATTGATGGCCTTGAAATGGTCGGCGTCAACAATGGCGGCGAACATCTGCTGGCCGGGCGGGCATATCAGGGCGCGTTCGGCCAGCGCCCCCAGGGCAAACCGGCGGTTCTTGAGGCCGGTGAGGTCATCCTCATGGGCCTTGCGATCCAGCTCGTCGGTGCGCAGCAGCAGGTCGCGGCGTTCCGCTTCCATTTCGGCCAGGCGCATCTGGTGCAGGCTGGCCTCGAGCTTGGCGCGTTCGGCTTCCAGCAGGGCCGCGCTCAGCTCGGTCATGCTGGTGACCATGCGACTGCGCGTTTCGGCAGCGATGCTGCGCATCTCGCTTTCAAGGGTGTGATAAGATTTGTAGTGATCGAGCGCTTGGCTGGGCAGGTTGGCTTGCTGGCACAAATCTGACAGCA
This sequence comes from uncultured Devosia sp., assembly GCA_963975955.1. Taxonomy (GTDB): domain Bacteria; phylum Pseudomonadota; class Alphaproteobacteria; order Rhizobiales; family Devosiaceae; genus Devosia. Next base: position 6,062 of record CAXBKI010000024.1, on the reverse strand, counting down.
GCCGGTGCGCCTTGATGACCTGGGGCTTTTCGTCATTGCTGATGAGCTCGGGAAGCACCGCCTGGAAGCGGTCAATCGCCAACTGCGTTTGACCGGCCTGCATGGCCAGGCGCGCCAGACCGAAGCGGGCATCCAGAAGCAGAGAGGTGTATCCATTCTGGCTGGCAATGGCGTGCGAGCGGGTGAAGGCCTGTTCGGCCCCGGCCTGATCACCGGCACAGCCCAACAGGGCTGCGAAATTGCCCAGGCAGATGGCCTCCCGGTAGGGGTGCGCGGCGGCGCGGGCCAGTTCAATGGCGTCACGCGCATAGCGCAGGCCATATTCGACAGCGTCGCTCTCAAGCGCTGCGTCGCCCTGCTCGTGCGCCTGAAACGCCAGGCTGGCGGCGTTGTCGGCCAGATTGTTGAGGATGCAGAACTTGGCCCCGGCCCCCAGACCCGCCGAGAGCGGCAGGGCCCGGCGCAGGAAGTCGCGCGCCTGTATGTGTTTGCCCAGATGGCCCTGGGCGGTGCCGATGCGGTTATAGCTCCAGAACAGCAGGTCGGCATCACCCAGACGCTGCGCCGTGTCCAGGCTGCTGACCAGGGCCTCGAGAGCCTCCTCGGGCAGGCCGAGTTCGAGAAAGGCGTGCGCCTGCACGATCAGGGCGCTGGCATGGGCCGCCTGGCCCTGCTCGCCGGTCGTCAGCTGCGCGGCCTCGCCGGCAGCGCGGGCGGCTTCTTCCATTCTGCCCAGGCGCATCGCCTGCTTGGCAAGCAGGCACAGCATGTCGGCGTGAATATCAAGGCGGCCTGCCTGGCGGGCAAGATCGGCGGCCTGGCGGGCCGATCCGACACCGGTTCCATAGTCACCCTGCAGTCGTGCCGCTTCACTCGCTGCGGCGAGACTTTCAAGCGACCGGTCCTGATAATCCGGGTGCAGCATATGGTTATCCTCCCGCGCGAGGATGCCGGTCGGGGATTAAGCTTGTCCTAGCCAATAAGATCAATTTTATACAAACCGCGGCGCGATGGCGTCAGGCGGCAGGGCGCTCCGCCATCACCATGTAATTGATCGCCATGTCGGTGGACCGGCGCCACTCATCGGCCAGCGGATGAAACACCACGCCGGTCTGGGCCGTGACGGTCAGGCCATTGCGGGTGATCAAGGTCTTGATTTCGTCGGGGGTCAGAAACTTGTTCCAGTCATGGGTGCCCACCGGCAACCAGCGCAGGATGCGTTCGGCGCCGATAATGGCCAGGGCATAGGCGCGGGCAGTGCGGTTGAGGGTTGCCGTCAGCATCAGCCCGCCCGGCCTGACCAGGTCGGCACAGCTCTTCATGTAGAGCGGGACGTTGTCGACATGCTCGACCACTTCCATGTTCAGCACCATGTCGAAGCTCTTGCCCTGGGCGGCCAGAGCCTCGCTGGTCGTGGCCTGGTAATCAATCGCCAGGCCCGATTGCTGGGCGTGCAGCGTGGCGATGGCGATATTGCGTTCGGCCGCGTCAATGCCTGTGACCTTGGCACCCAGGCGGGCCAGGGGTTCACAGAGCAGGCCGCCGCCACAACCGACATCGAGAATGCTCAGCCCTTCCAGGGGGCGCATGGCGGTGCCGTCGAGGTTGAAATGGGCCAGCAGATGCTCGCGGATATAGCTCAGGCGCACCGGATTGAACTTGTGCAGCGGCTTGAACTTGCCCTTGGGATCCCACCACTCCTCGGCCATCGCGGTGAACTTGGCGATTTCGGCATCGTTGATGGTGGTGGCGGTCATGACAGGCTCCTTGTTGGTGCCATATGACCCGGTCACCACGGTGCAGGCAAGGTACGCGGCGTCGCGGGCTGTCGATCGGAGTTGATCGCGCCCCGCCTTTGTGGCATTGCAGCGCGCAACAAGAAGCGTCCCGGCGGGTTCGGCCGGAGGAACGGGGTAGGGTCTTGGCCCGCATAGTAGTCAAGTTTGGCGGCACGTCGGTTGCCACTGTTGAACGTATCCGCCAGGCGGCGCGCCATGTGAAGCGCGAGGTCGATGCCGGCAATGAGGTGGCCGTCGTGGTTTCGGCCATGAGTGGCAAGACCAATGAGCTGGTCGGCTGGGTCAATGAAGCCAGTCCGCTGCATGATGCACGCGAATATGACGCGGTGGTCGCGTCGGGCGAGCAGGTGACGGCCGGGCTGATGGCGATCGTGCTCTCGGAAATGGGCATTCAGTCGCGCTCGTTCGCCGGCTGGCAGGTGCCGATTCGAACCGATGATGCGCATGGCGCCGCCCGCATAACCGAAATCGACCCTACCGAACTCGACAAGCGGCTGAGCGATGGCTGGGTGCCGGTGATCACCGGTTTTCAGGGCATTTCCCCGCATGGCCGCATTACCACGCTGGGCCGTGGCGGCTCGGACACGTCGGCGGTTGCGGTGGCGGCTGCGGTGAAGGCCGATCGGTGCGATATCTATACCGATGTTGACGGCGTTTACACGACCGATCCGCGCATCGTGCCCAAGGCGCAGCGGCTTACCAGGATTTCCTTTGAGGAAATGCTGGAAATGGCCTCGCTGGGCGCCAAGGTGCTGATGATCCGCTCGGTCGAAATGGCCATGGCCTACAAGGTGCGGCTGCTGGTGCGGTCCAGTTTTGATGATCCGGACGCGCCGCAGGTGGCGCCCGATGGGTCGCCCGGGGTGCCCGGTACACTCGTTTGCGATGAGGATGAGATCGTGGAAAAGCAGATCGTTTCGGGCGTGACGCTCGCCAAGGCAGAGGCCAAGATCACCCTGCGCGACGTCAAGGACAATCCGGGTGTGGCCGCCGAGATCTTTGGCACGCTGGCCGACCAGGGCATTATCGTGGACATGATCGTGCAGAACATCGCCGATGACGGGGCGACCACCGACATCACCTTCACGGTCCCCGACAGCGAGTATGACAAGGCGATCAAGACCATCAAGGATGCCGGCGACCGCATCGAATATGCCCGGATTTCGGGCTCCAAGGGCGGCGCCAAGGTCTCGGTGGTGGGTGTGGGCATGCGCAGCCATGCCGGTGTCGCGTCATCGATGTTCAAGGCGCTGGCGGACAAGGGGATCAACATCCAGCTGATCACCACATCCGAGATCAAGACCTCGGTGCTGATCGATGAGCAATATGCCGAGCTTGCGGTTCGGGCCCTGCATACTTATTACGGGTTGGACAAGAAGGACGCATAAGCTCGGTCGAGGGGGCTGAGCCGCGTCCACCAAAGGGGGGCGGCTTTGCGGGTCGCCTAGGGGTAGATGGTCACGACCACAGGCGGCCCACGCGTGCTGCTGCGGCAGTTGCGCGAAACGATGGCCGAGCAACTGGCTTCGCAGGAGCGGCTCGACAAGATCGTCGGCTTGATCGCCGACAACATGCATACCGATGTGTGCTCGTTCTACGTGCTGCGCGACGACGGTGCGCTCGAGCTGTTCGCCTCCAAGGGTCTGGCGGCCGAATCGGTGCACATGACCACGCTGCGTCTTGGCGAGGGCCTGGTGGGCCTGATCGCCGCCGAAGCCGAGCCGCTCAGTCTGGATGATGCCACGAGCCATCCTGCCTTCGCCTATCGTCCGGAAACAGGGGAAGAACGCTACAAGGCGTTTCTGGGCGTACCGGTGCTCAGGGCCGGGCAGACACTGGGCGTGCTGGTCGTTCAAAATGTGGAACGGCGCCATTATGGCGAAGATGAAATCGAGGCGATGCTGACTACGGCCACAATTCTGGCCGAGATGATCGCCACCTCCGATTTTGACAATCTGATCAAGCCGGGGTCCGATATCGATCTCAGGCGACCGCGCATGTTCACAGGCGTCAGCTTCACCGACGGCATCGCGCTGGGCACCGTGGTGCTGCACGATCCCCGCGTGGTGGTGGTCAATTTCATCGCCGAGGATACCGAGGCGGAAAAGGTGCGGCTGGAGGCGGCGCTGGCAACCATGCGGGTGTCGATCGACGCCATGCTCGATCATGGCGACATGGCCGGTCCGACCGACCATCGCGAAATTCTCGAAACCTACCGCATGTTTGCCAATGACCGGGGCTGGGTAAACCGGCTGACCGAGGCCATCGACAATGGTCTGTCGGCGGAGGCGGCGGTGGAGCGGGTGCAGAACGATACCCGGGCCCGCATGCTGCGCCAGACGGACCCCTATATCCGGGACCGGCTGCACGATCTCGACGATCTGGCCAACCGGCTGCTGCGCATGCTGACCGGGGATGGCCATGCGCTGGCGCACAAGGCCTTGCCCGACAATGCCATTCTGGTGGCCCGCAATATGGGGCCGGCCGAACTGCTGGAATATGATCGCACCAAGCTGCGCGGCATCGTGCTCGAAGAAGGTGGCACGACCGCGCATGTGGCGATCGTGGCGCGTTCGCTGGGCATGGTGGCGGTGGGGCAGGCCCAGTCGATCGTGTCGATGTGCGAAACCGGCGATGACATCATCCTGGATGGCCCGGCGGGCATCGCCCATCTGCGGCCGACGCCCGACATCGTTCAGGCCTATGCCGACAAGGTCAAGGTGACGGCCAGGCGCCGGGCGCATTATGCCGCGCTCAAGGACAAGCCGTCGGTCACCAGGGACGGCGTGGCCGTCACCTTGCTGCACAATTCGGGTCTGGTGGCAGACCTGCCCATGCTCGATGATACCGGGGCCGCCGGGGTGGGGCTGTTCCGCACCGAACTGCAGTTCATGATTGCCAGCAAGCTGCCAAGACTGAGCGAACAGACCGAGCTTTATGCCGAGGCCATGGCGATCGCCGGGGAACGGCCGGTGGTGTTTCGCCTGCTCGATATCGGCGGCGACAAGGTGCTGCCCTATCAGCGGTCGATGGCCGAGGAAAACCCGGCCATGGGCTTCCGCTCGATCAGGCTGGGACTCGAGCGGCCGGGCCTGCTGCGCACCCAGATCCGCGCCTTGCTGCTGGCCGCCAATGGGCGCCCGCTCAAGATCCTGGTGCCGATGGTCACCGAAACCTTCGAGTTCGTGCAGACCCGCAAGGTGGTGGACAAGGAAGTCGACCGGCTGCGCCGCGCCGGACAGCCGGTCCCCAGCCGGCTCGAGCTGGGCGTGATGGTCGAAGTGCCTTCGCTGCTGTTCGAGCTCGATCAATTGCTGCCGCTGGCCGACTTCGTTTCCATCGGCTCCAATGATCTGGTGCAGTTCCTGACAGCGTCGGACCGGGCCAATCCGCGCGTGGCCAAGAATTACGACCCCATCGGCATGCCGCGCCTGCGGGCGATCCGGCTGGTTGTGGAAGCGGCACGCCGCTACAATATTCCAATCACTATGTGCGGCGAGCTGGCCGGCAAGCCGCTCGAGGCCCTGGCGCTGATGGCGGTGGGAATGACACGGTTGTCGATGGGCCCCGCTTCCATCGGGCCGATCAAGGAACTGGTGCTCAATCTCGATCTCAAGCCGATCCGGCAATCGGTGAATGCGGCGCTGAGCGATGGCGCCGACGGGATTTCAATCCGGCAGCTGCTGCAGGAATGGATCGAGCGGCAGAACCTGCCCGTGTGATGCGCGCGGCCTGAATGTGCTGCTGCATCGATGATGTGGCGGGCGTCGGTGCCCTTGCAGTTGCGCGGCGTTGTCCCTAAAGCGTGCCTGCTCAAGACTTGAAAGACCCCAGCCCATGGCATCTCTTCCCCAGGACAAGCTCGACGCCCTCGAGACCCGGTTTCAATATGTCGAGGCGGCGCTCTCGGGTGGAGCGGGGCCGGACGAGTTCGTCAAGTTCAGCAAGGAAATGGCCGAGATGGCGCAGGCCGAGATCGAAGAACTCGATGCGACCATCGAAGAGCTGTTCCAGGCTGTGCGGATTCTGCTGCTGCCCAAGGACGAGGCCGACGAGAAGTCGATCATTCTGGAAATCCGTGGTGGCACGGGCGGTGACGAGGCCGCGCTGTTCGCCGGCGATCTGTTCCGCATGTATGAGCGCTACGCGGCCAATCACGGCTGGAAAGTGACGGTGATGGAGGAAAGCCCCGGTGAAATGGGGGGCTTTAAGGAAATCATCGCCAATGTGTCGGGCGATGGCGTTTTCGGGCACATGAAATGG
>CAXBKI010000023.1:0-13710 GCA_963975955.1 uncultured Devosia sp. | reverse complement strand
CCGACCAGCGCCACCATCCACATCCAGAACAGGGCGCCTGGCCCGCCCAGATAGAGCGCGACCGCCACCCCTGCCAGATTGCCGGTTCCGACCCGCGACGCCAGGCTGGTGCACAGGGCCTGGAACGGGGTGATGCCGGACTTGTCGTTTTCCTTCGAACCCAGAACCGATCGGAACATTTCGGGAAAATGCACGAACTGCACAAAGCCCAGCCGGATCGTGAAAAACAGCCCGACCGCAAGCAAGCCATAGATGAGGACATAGCCCCAGAAGATGTCATTGAGAAAATTGATGATCGGGTCCATGGCCCACTCGCTCCTGACGCAGTTGCATTCAAAACGTCTTGGGCGAGCTCTGGCGACCGTCTCTGCAATGACTGAATATCAACCGTCGTAATCACCCAATTGCTATCGGAGCCCACAATTCGGGGCTGCGCAACACAATTGCGTGGCGCTGTGCATAACCGGGATCAGTCTTGTGACGGGGAAAGGGCGCACGAGGGGGCCGCGGCGGCTGGCCGGGGCTCAGTCGAAGCGCGGTTCCGCCTGCGCCAGCGTACCGCCAATCCGCAGCGGCATCACCTTGAGGGCCAGGCCCGTCTGCGGGGCGGTCTGGATGGCGACGCCGCACAGCGTGGCCTCACCTTCCGATGGCGAAAACCGGCCATTGGGAATACCGGTCAGAAACCGGTTGAGGGGCTCGTCGGTATCGGTGCCGATGATGGAGTCGAAGTCGCCGCACATGCCCGCATCGGCCATCAGCGCTGTTCCGCCCCTGAGCACGCGATGGTCGGCCGTGGGGATATGGGTATGCGTCCCAACCACCAGGCTCACCTTGCCATCGAGGAAATGGCCCATGGCCTGGATCTCCGAGGTCGCCTCGGTGTGAAAATCCACCACGATGGCGTCAGCCTGTTCGCCCAGCGGGCAGGCTGCCACCGCGGCCTCGACCGACCGGAACGGATCGTCGGCGGGGCCCATGAACACCCGGCCCAGCGCGTTGATCACCAGCACGCGATGCCCATTGCGCCCCTCGATGAACATGGCACCGCGCCCCGGCGTGCCCGGCGGCATGTTGATGGGCCGGATCAGGGTGTTTTCCCGCTCGATATAGGAAATGGTCTCGCGCTGGTCGAACGCGTGATCACCCAGCGTGACGACGTCGGCCCCCGCATTGCGGATCGCATTGAAATGCGGCGCCGTCAGGCCCTTGCCATGGCTGGCATTCTCGCCGTTCACGATGACGAAATCGAACTTGTACTGCTCGATGATGCCGGGCAGGCGATCGCTGATCGCATCGCGGCCGGAACGCCCCATCACATCGCCCAGAAACAGCAGTCTCATGCCTGGCCGCCGAAATGGCGGATACCGGCCTCGGTGATGACCGCATCAAGCGGTACATCGTGACTGTCGCGCGGGATGCTGTCGAGTTCCTGGGCCGCAAAGGCCAGGCCGATCAGCCTGGGCGTTTTTTTCATATGTGCGAGAGTCCGATCATAATAGCCACCGCCATAGCCAAGCCGCGTGCCCTGGTTGTCAAATCCCAGCAGCGGCACGAGGACGATGTCCGGTTCCTTCTGGGGCGCCAGCTCCGAGGGCGCCAGCGTGCCGAAGCCGGCTTCGTAAAGCGAAGCGCCCTGCTCCCAGACCCGCATTTCGAGCGGCTGGTCCGGTCCCAGCACCACCGGCAGCACCACGGTCTGGTTGCTGTCCATCAGCCGAACCAGGATGGGCTGGCAATCGAGTTCGTCACGGATACGCCAATAGGCGGCGACAACGTCATCGGGCTGCAGGGGGATGCTGTCAAAAAAAGTCTGCACCACGGCCGCGGCGGCCTCCGCCCGGCTGGCCTGCGACAACGCTGCCCGCGCCGCCAGAGCCTGCAATCGCAGACCGGCTTTGACGTCTTCAATGTGTCCGTCAATCATGCGCCGTGCTTCAGCCTGCTCTACAATTAGGTGCCACCCTGGCCGTGGGATAAGCGATCCCGGAACCTACTTTACGTAGGTGGGCGCCGTATGTCCGAACCCACGGGTCCGGTCAGGGACAGCTCCCTTAAGATCGATAAGGCCCCGGGGATATTGGTATCCTCACGCACCGGGCAGCCTCGCAGATATAGTGCGTCCCGGCGGTTGTGCATAGGGGAGCGGCACGCAAAGTAGCTTGTTTTTGCGCCGCCCCATCACCACTCTGTGAGCACCTGAGCGGAGCCCCCGATGTTTGCCCATATTCTCGTCGTCATCATCGTGGCCATTGCCATAACGGCGCTGGCCGAACGGCGCAATGTGCAACCCGCGCTGCTGGTCGCCATGGTGGGCCTCGGCGCCTCCTTCATTCCCGGAATTCCCAGGCTGGAGCTGGCGCCCGAGATTATCCTGGGGGTGTTTCTGCCACCCATGCTGTTCTCGGCGGCGAGCGATTTCTCCTTCTCCAGTTTCGCCCAGCGCTTCGGCTCGATCGTCAATCTCGGGGTCTTCATGGTGTTCGTCGCCGCCACGGCGGTGGGCATTGTCGCCACCTTGGTCGTGCCGGGCCTGGGTCCGGTATCGGCCATCGTGCTGGGCGCGGTGCTGGCCCCGCCCGACGCGGTCGCGGCCATCTCGATCGGACGCAAGGCCGGGCTGCCCATCGCCGTGATGACGGTACTCAAGGGTGAGAGCCTGATCAATGACGCCGCCGCACTGACCTTCTTCACGGTTGCCCTGGCCACCGCAACGGGCACCCATGCCTTCATCGGCAATACGCCGCTCTATTTCGTCTACGCGGCCATCGTGGGCATTGTCGTGGGGGTGATCATCGGTCAGCTGGCCCAGCTCGCCCGTGGAAAGCTGACCAATCCCTCGCTGTCCACCGCCGTTTCGGTCATCGTGCCTTTTGCCGCCTATCTGCTGGCCGAGGAACTGCACGCCTCAGGCGTGCTGGCCGTGGTGGCGGCCGGCTTCGCGCTGGGGCACCATGCCGCCAGGGCCGGTTTTGCCGAGCGCATCCAGGAGCGCAATTTCTGGCGCACCATCGATACCCTGCTCGAAACCTTTGTCTTCGCCTATATCGGCCTGCAGCTGCGCTTCGTCATTCTCGATGCGGACGCCGCCGGCTACAATATCTGGGCGCTGCTGCTGGCCTCGGCCATCATTTTCCTGGCCACCGTTCTGATTCGTTTCGCCTGGGTGTTCGGCACCGCCGTTCTGGGGCGCTGGCGCTACAGCCGCATCAGCCGGAAGCCGCAGCGCAGTGCGGCGGACCTGCCCAAGGTCGGGCGGCGACACCATCCGGACCGTCCCGTGCCCCAGCGGCCCTTGAGCTGGAAGGAAAACCTGGTTGTCGCCTGGACCGGCATGCGCGGCGTGGTGACCCTTGCTGCCGCGGCTGGTATCCCCACCATGACGGTCGCCGGCACCGCATTTCCCGGGCGCAATGCGATACTGGCCATCGCCTTTTTCGTCACCATTGCGACCCTGGTCATCCAGGGGTTGAGCCTGCCCTGGCTGATCCGCGCCCTCAAGCTCGACGATACCGCCGACCGTCAGTTTGCCGCCGATCAGCAGGCGCTGGCACAACGACTGAGCGATGAGGCCGACAAGGAGGCCTTGCAGGCCAGCCTCGCCACCGAATCCGATCCCGCCAAACGCAAGCTGATCGAATATGTCGCCAAGCGACTGCACCGCCAGGAGACGCATAACGATGCCGGATTCAATTCCGATGCGTCGATTTCCCTGGGCAGCATTCTGCTGGAGGCACGGCGCGCCAAGCTGATCGCGGCCCGGGATGCCCGCCAGCTCGACGACACGGTATTGCGCGACACGCTCGAGCGAATGGATATCGAGCAGGCCTTCATGCACGGCATGACCAAAGCCAGGAACTAGTCCTGGCTCACCCCTGCGGCAACGGCGCGGTGTCGTCCAGAACGCCGGCCACGCCTTCGAGCGCCTTGGCGGCTTCTGTCAGTTTCTGGGTGAATTTTTCTTCCAGCGCCTCGATTTCGGCGGCCACTTCCTGGCCGGCGCGGGTCAGCACCAGCACCTCCGATTGTAGCGCCTTGATCTTGCGCTCGGCTTCGGAGAGTTCATCGACAACCGCAATGCCCGCCATCACGGTCAGCCGGTTGTCGCCAATTTCGCCAACCGCGCCCTTGAGCTGCTCGACATGCGCATCGAACCGTTCGGCCAGGCCGATCAGGTGCTGCTGCTGGCCTTCTTCGCAAGCCATCCGGTACTTGCGACCATTGATCTCGACATTGACTTCGGGCATCCCGCTACTCCGCCTTCGCCAATACTGAGCGCACCGTCTCCATCGCCTCGACAAGGCGGCGCGACACGTCGTGGGCACTGTCATCGAGCCGCTTGGCACGCGCGGCCGACTTGTCCAGCTCGGTGGCCAGGCGCGCGCGCTCATGCACCAGCCGCTGGGTATCGACCTCCATGCGGTTATGCTGGCGCATTCTGGTGCCCAGATCTTGCACCGACTGATTGAGCCGCGCCAAAGCGCGATCAAACCGCGCACTGGCGGCAGTCAAACCATCTTGAAGTTCCGTGTCACTCATTGCTGCTACGGTCCTCAACGCGCGGCGATTCCGGCCCCGCAAGCCTGCCCCAGCGCTCGCTGCAATGCAACAAGCCAGCGATCATCGGCTATTGCCTTGTCATTGACAGGCAATCCCAACCTGTTATGCCTCGAACCCGCCTTTGGGAGGAGGCTTTCGGTCCCTCTTCTCCCCAGATTTCAGTCCCAAAGAAAGCGCACCCGCGATGACCAACACAGCCCAGCAGAACGATTTGGCGAACGCAATCCGCTCCCTGTCGATGGATGCAGTCGAAAAAGCCAATTCCGGCCATCCTGGCCTGCCCATGGGCTGCGCCGATATCGCGACTGTCCTGTTCACCAAAGTGATGAAGTTTGACCCCGCTGACAGCAAGTGGGCTGACCGCGATCGCTTCGTCCTGTCGGCAGGCCATGGCTCGATGCTGCTCTATTCGAGCCTTTACCTGCTCGGCTATCAGGACATGACCATCGAGCAGATCAAGAATTTCCGCCAGCTCGGTTCCAAGACCGCCGGCCACCCCGAATACCACTATGCCGAGGGCATCGAGACCACCACCGGCCCGCTCGGCCAGGGCATCGGCAATGCCGTGGGCATGGCTGTGGCCGAAGCAAAGCTCGCTGCCGAATTCGGCGCCGACTTGGTCGATCACCACACCTGGTGCCTGGCCGGCGACGGCTGCCTGATGGAAGGCATCTCCCAGGAAGCCATCGCCCTGGCCGGCCACCTCAAGCTGGCCAAGCTCACCATCATCTGGGACAACAACTCGATCACCATCGACGGCGCCGTCTCCAACGCCGACAGCACCGACCAGATCGCCCGTTTCAAGGCGTCCGGCTGGAACACCATCGAGATCGACGGCCATGACCAGGCCGCCATCGAAAAGGCGCTGCTGGCCTCCAAGGCGTCCGACCGCCCCACCCTGATTGCCGCCAAGACCACGATCGGCTTTGGCGCCCCCAAGAAGGCCGGCACCAACAAGGTGCACGGCTCCCCGCTGGGCGCCGAGGAACTGGCCGGCGCCAAGGCCGCGCTGGGCATCACCTACCCGGCCTTCGAGATCCCCAGCCAGACCCTGGAGATCTGGCGCGCTGCCGGCATTCGGTCGCAGAACATTCGCGGCCAGTGGCTGTCGCGCCTGGCCGCATCGGCGCACAAGGCTGAATTCGAGCGCCGCATGGCCGGCGAACTCCCGGCCGGCCTCGCCAATGCCATGGACGCCTATCGCCAGCAGCTGACCATCGACAAGCCCAAGGTGGCCACGCGCAAATCCGGCCAGATGGCGCTTGAGGTGATCAATGCCGTCGTGCCCGAGACCCAGGGCGGCTCGGCCGATCTGACCGGCTCGAACCTGACCAACACCAAGGAAACCCAGCCCTTCCAGGCCGACAACCATGCCGGCCGCTACATGATGTACGGCATCCGCGAGCATGCCATGGCTGCCGCCATGAACGGCATTGCCCTGCATGGCGGGCTGATCCCCTATGGCGGCACGTTCATGTGCTTTACCGATTACGCCCGCCCGGCCATCCGCCTGTCGGCGCTGATGGGGCAGCGCGTGATCTATGTCATGACCCATGACTCGATCGGCCTGGGCGAAGACGGCCCGACCCACCAGCCCGTCGAGCACATGTCGGCCCTGCGCGCCATTCCCAACCTGCTGGTCTTCCGTCCCGCCGATGCGGTGGAAACCGCTGAATGCTGGCAGCTGGCACTCGAGAGCGATAGCGCGCCATCCATCCTGGCCCTGTCGCGCCAGAACCTGCCCACGGTACGCACCGAGCACACCACCGAGAACAAGTCGGCCAAGGGTGCCTATACCCTGGCGGGCGATCTCGATGCCCAGGCGGTGATCTTTGCCACCGGTTCGGAAGTCGCCATTGCCCTTGAGGGCATGAAGGCGCTCGCCGAGCAGGGCATCAGCGCCCGCGTCGTCTCGGTGCCGTCCATGGAACTGTTTGCCAAGCAGTCGGACGCCTACCGCGCCGAAGTGATGGGCCCGGCAAAGGCGCGCGTCGCCATCGAGGCAGGAACCGAAATGAGCTGGAACAAGCTGCTCGGCGACAAGGGGCGCTTTGTCGGCATGACCGGCTTTGGCGCCTCCGGCCCGATCGATGAGCTTTATGAGCACTTTGGTATTACAGCCAAAGCCGTTGTTGAAGCCGTCACGGCACAGTTGTAAGAGAGCGCAGCCTCCCTTCTCCTAACCCCTCCCAAGGAGCGTCTTCCCATGGCAATTCGCGTCGCCATCAATGGCTTTGGTCGTATCGGCCGCAACGTTCTCCGTGCGATCATGGAATCTGGCCGCACCGACATCGAAGTCGTGGCCATCAATGACCTCGGCCCGGTCGAAACCAATGCGCACCTGTTCCGCTTCGACAGTGTGCATGGCCGCTACAATGGCACCGTGACCGTGGATGGCGATACCATCGACGTGGGTCGTGGCCCCATCAAGGTGACCGCCGTGCGCGACCCGGCCGAACTGCCGCACGCTGAAATGGGTGTCGACATCGCGCTTGAGTGCACCGGCATTTTCACCTCCAAGGAAAAGGCCAGTGCCCACCTCAAGGCCGGAGCCAAGAAGGTGCTGATCTCGGCCCCCGGCGACGGCGCCGACCTGACGGTGGTGTTCGGCATCAACGACAAGCAGCTGACCAAGGACCACATCGTGGTCTCCAACGCCTCGTGCACCACCAACTGCCTGGCGCCCGTCGCCTATGTGCTGCACAAGGAATTCGGCATCGAAAAGGGGATGATGACCACCATCCATTCCTATACCGGTGATCAGCCCACGCTCGACACCATGCACAAGGATCTCTATCGCGGCCGTGCGGCTGCGCTCAGCCAGATTCCGACCTCGACCGGAGCGGCCAAGGCCATTGGCCTGGTGCTGCCCGAACTCAAGGGCAAGCTCGACGGCGTCTCGATCCGCGTGCCGACCCCCAATGTCTCCTGCGTCGACTTCAAGTTCATCACCAGGCGCGATGTGACTGCCGACGAGATCAACGCGGCCGTCAAGAAGTACGCCGAAGGTGAGCTCAAGGGCATACTGGGCTTCACCACCCAGCCCAACGTCTCGATCGACTTCAACCATGACAGCCATTCCTCGACCCTGGCTTTTGACCAGACCAAGGTGATGGGTGGCAACTTCGCCTCGATCCTGAGCTGGTACGACAATGAATGGGGCTTCTCCAACCGCATGGCCGACACCGCTGTCGCCATGGGCAAGACGCTCTAGGCTTTCCGGGCCAGTGAACAGTCAGGCGCTCCGGCAACGGGGCGCCTTTTTCTTTGTGGCTTGGCAAACCCGCCGCCTGGTCACCCCCACCCTCGATCCCTCCCCACAGGGGGGAGGGATCGGCGCGGCCTCGACCCTGTGTCGCTGGAACATTGCCATATCATCGCCGGTGCCCGCGACACCCGGGTGCGCAGCGCCGTCATCACTCCCGCCTTCGGCCTGTTTTACCGCTTCAAGCTGGACGAGGCGGGCAATGTGCGCACCGTCAAGCTAGAGCATACCGATGGCCGGGTTCTCGAACTGTTCAGCGATGGCGCCGGCAATTGGAGCGACGATCGCGCCGAGCCCCTGCCGGAGCTGCGCGGCTGCATCGATGTCGACATTTCTGCATCGCCGCTGACCAACTCCCTGCCCCTGTGGCGCTGCGACTGGATCATCGATCAGCCGCAGCGCTTTGCCATGGCCTGGATCGATGTCGATTCCATGAGCGTGCAGCGCGACGAGCAGATCTATACCAGGCTCGACGACAGCCATTTTCGCTATCGGGCATCAGACGGCAGTTTCGAGCGTATCATCACCGTCGATGCCGATGGCCTTGTCCTTGACTATCCGGGCCTGTTTGCGCGCGCCGATTGAGCGATCAGCCTGCTGCCGGACGCGTCACCACCAGGCCAGCGCTGCGTGCCCGCACCTCCGGTGTGGCAAGACAGGTCTCGACCGCCTCGTAGCCCGGCGCACCCTGCCAGGGGGCAACCACGCTGGGCGGACTGTGATTGGCGGGGCAAAGGATGATGGTTTCATCCGCCCCCACTGCCGCAAGGTCGAGAATGGCCGACGAACGGGTCATCAGCATCAGCCGTGGCAACCGGTTGGCGGCAGCGCGCAGATAGGCGATCAGCGCCCCCTGCGTCGGCTCGTCGAGCCCGTCCTCAACCATGTCGACCACAACGGTGTCAGCCGGCGCGCCATCCAGACCGATCAGCAGCGTGGTCAGCGCCGGGCACAATGTAGCCCCCTCCTCGGCCAGCCAGGTTTCGGCCCGACCGATCCGCTGGCGCAGCGCGGGGTCCGCGGCCAGCCTCTCCTGCGCTGCCGGGCCATCCGCCTGGCGATCAAGTCCCAGGAACCGCCCGCCGGGGATCGCCTCGGCCAATGCCTGGGACAGCCGCGTCTTGCCGCTCCCGAGCGGTCCGATGATAAAGTTGAGCCGCGTCAGCCGCGACAGGGCGAAGCGTTCCCCGCCCCACGGCCAGGGCAGGTCGATCACCAGTGCGGGCCCTTCTTCCTCTCCATCCAGCTGACGCACCGCGCCCAGGTCCGGCGCTTTGCCGGCTGCCAGCTCGCTCCGGAGCGTCCGCACACGGCCAAGGGCTGACCCCAGGCTCTGCATGCGCGCCTCGATGACTGTCTGCTGGCTGGCCAGCGCCATTGCCAGGTCGCGCCCGTCGCCACCCAGGACGCGCTCGACTTCCGCCAGGCTCAGCCCCAGCCCTCTCAGCGCCACGATATCGCTCGCCCGCGCCAGCTCGGCCGGACCGTAGACCCGCCAGCCGGCTGCGGTGCGCCCGGGCGTAATCAGCCCGCGATCCTCATAAAGTCGCAGGGCCTTGCTGGAGATCCCCAGCATACGGACGGCATGGGCATGTTTGAGACTGCGTTGGGAAGGCATCACGGCTCACCTCTTGGATTTGACCGCCATCCTTATCGGGCCAGCCCCAAGGGCCGAGTCAAGCACTGGTTTTTGCCACCGAACAGTGTCACCCTCAATTCATCAAATCGACCTAGAAAGCTCATTGTTCCATGTCGTGAGGGCAAGACCCATGTTCCGCATCATGCCGCGCATCTTTGCCAGCCTGCCGCTGACCTCCCTGCTCATCGGCACGGCCGGACAGCCCGCCATCCTGGTCATACCCCCCGCCATGACAGCGCTTTACGTTCTGCTGCGCGATCGCATCATCCGCCGACGGGTCGGTCTGGCCGCCTGGCCCAGCGATGGTTTTGCCCGCCACGTGCTGGTCGATGATCTGGGCCAGCTGGTCCTCGTGACCCTGATCGGCCTGCCGCTTTTCTTTGCCGGCGATGCCCTGAGGGCCATGCTCGTCACCGCCTGAAGGCGAGAGTTTTTTGCGCAAGCGCCTTCCCCCTCCCGCAGCGCTCTGCTACGCCACGGCTAGAATTTGACCGGAGGCCCGACCCATGAGCGCGACTTTCAAAACTCTCGACGAGCTTGACCTGACCAACAAGCGCGTGCTGCTTCGGGCCGACCTCAATGTACCCATGGCCGATGGCGCGGTCAGCGACGCCACCCGCATCGAGCGCCTCATCCCCACCATCCGCGAGATCGTCCGCCATGATGGCAAGGCGATCCTGCTCAGCCATTTCGGTCGGCCCAAGGGCAAGGTCGATCCGGAATATTCGCTCGAGCAGGTCTGTTCAGCCGTCGCCGACCAGACCGGTCATCCGGTGGGCTTTGTCGCCACCGACTGGATCGATGTCAGCGCCGCAGCCAAGGCCATCGACGAGGCGCCGGCCGGTTCGGTGCTGATCATGGAAAATACCCGCTTCCATCCCGGCGAGGAGGCCAATGACATCGAGCTGGCCAAGCGCATGGCCAGCCTGGGCGACGTTTATGTCAACGATGCCTTCTCGGCAGCGCACCGCGCCCATGCCTCGACCTCGGCGCTGGCTCATCTGCTGCCTGCCGCAGCGGGCCTGGCCATGCAGGCTGAACTCGAAGCGCTCGAAGCCGGCCTGGGCAAGCCCAAAAAGCCCGTCGTCGCCATCGTCGGCGGGGCCAAGGTGTCTTCCAAGATCGATCTGCTGGAAAACCTGGTCACCAAGGTCGATGGCCTGGTGATCGGCGGCGGCATGGCCAACACCTTCCTGCACGCCCAGGGCTACAGCGTCGGCAAGTCGCTATGCGAGAAGGACCTGGCCGAAACTGCCCTGCGCATCATGGACAAGGCCATCGACAGCGGCTGCGCCATCATCCTGCCGATCGACGCGGTGATGGCCTGGCACTTCAAGGCCGACACCCCAACCCGCCTCTATGGCGTGGATGCCATGGATAACGACGCCATGATGCTCGATATCGGCCCCTCCTCGATCGAACGGATCATCGGCGCCATCGACGATGCCCACACCGTGGTGTGGAACGGCCCGATGGGCGCCTTTGAAATGAACCCCTTCGATGCCGGCACGGTGGCCATCGCCAGGCACGTCGCCAAGCGCACCCATGATGGCAAGCTGGTCTCGGTCGCCGGTGGCGGCGACACTGTCTCGGCCCTGGCCCATGCCGGCGTCAAGGACCAGTTCACCTATGTTTCGACCGCCGGCGGCGCCTTCCTCGAGTGGATGGAAGGCAAGCCCCTCCCCGGCGTCGACGCGCTCAAAAAATAATGTCCGCCGTCGCACTGCGTCCCGCTCTGCCCGCCGACGAACCGGCGCTGGTTGCGCTGGACGTTCTGACGACTTCAGAGCCACAGCGTATTGGGGAAATCCAATATTGGTTGTCGCAGGGTTGGGTCTCCGTCGCCGAATGTGACGACACAGTCGTGGGCTACGGCGTGCTGCACAACCACTTCTATGGCCGCAGTTTTCTTGAACTGGTCATGGTTGCGTCACCCCATCGCCGTAAGGGCATTGGCAGTGTTCTCGTCAGGCACGCGCTGCAAATCTGCCAGTCGACAGAGCTCTGGAGCTCCACCAACCAGTCCAATCATGCCATGCAGGGCCTGCTCGACCGTCTGGGGTTTGTCCGCAGCGGCATCATTGAAAATCTCGACCCGGACGATCCTGAACTGATTTACCGCGCCGTCCGACCTCGAGACTGACGCTCAGGCGCCCGGCGCAGTTTGCTGCAGCACAAAGCCGTTGCCGTCAGGATCCTCGAAGGTCGCAAAAATCCCCCAGGGTTGGGTCTCGATATCGCTGATCGCCAGCCCTAGCGCCTTGAGGCGCGCAGTTTCGGCTCGTACGTCGCCGGTCTCCAGCACGATGCCCGAGATCGAACCCGGCTTCATGCTGTCAAACCACGTCACCAGCGTGAACGAGGTCTGCGCGCCCCTGGGTCCGACCTGCACCCATTGCTGACCCGGCCCCATCGGGTTGTCGCGGATAATGTCGAAACCGAGCACGTCGCGATAAAAAAGCTTGGCTCTCTGCTGGTCAGACACCGGTAGCGAAATGATGGCAATGCTGTCGATCATGCTGCCCTCCACAGACCGTGCCCGGCCTATTGAACTTCTATCGCTGGCGCCTGACAAGCGCTCGACAAGCCAAAGGCCGCCACCCTTGTGACGGCCCGTTCGCGGATGTCGAATTTAGAACGTTGCCGTCACCGGGTCCGAACCGATGCGCCCGTCGGGATCATTGAGCCCGGCAATGGCCGTCATGTCGGTGCCGCTGAGGGTAAAATCGAACACGTCGAAATTCTCCACGATCCGGCTAGGCGTTACCGATTTGGGGATCACCACCAGCCCCAGTTCGATGTGCCAGCGGATGATCACCTGCGCTACGGACTTGCCGTGCCGGGCGGCAATGGCCCCAAGCACAGGATTGTCCAGCAGCGTGCCCTGGCCCAGCGGGCTCCAGCTTTCGGTGACCACGCCGAGCTTGTCGTGTTTGGCCCGCATCGCCGATTGCTGAAATAGCGGGTGCAGTTGTATCTGGTTGATCGCTGGCGTCACCCCGGTCTCGGCAATGAGCTGGTCGATATAGTCGCCCTCGAAATTGGAGACGCCGATCGAGCGCACCTTGCCTTCGTCGCGCAACCGGATCATGGCCTTCCAGGTATCGATGAACTTGCCGCGCCAGGCCGAAGGCCAGTGGATCAGGTAGAGGTCGACATAATCGGTGCCGAGGCGTTTCAGGCTCTCATCCATCGCCTGGAGCGTGGAATCATAACCCTGCGCCTCGTTCCACAGCTTGGTGGTCAGAAAAATGTCCGAGCGCGCCACGTCGGACTGCGCCATGCCCGCGCCGACACCCGCTTCATTCTCATAGATGGCTGCCGTATCGATATGCCGGTAACCCGCAGCGAGCGCGGCCTGCACGGCTGTGGCGGCCTCCGCATCGGTCGCCTTCCACACGCCCAGTCCCAGCTGGGGAATTGCATGGCCGTCGTTGAACGTCACGTAAGGTTGCGTGGTCATTGTCATTATCCATTATTGTGGGAATGTGAGGCGAGGGCGCCGCTGCTGGCCTCATCCTAGGACAGATGACGCCCGGAACCAAGCCATCAGGCCAGCTACCATACAAGATTCGCCTTTCGTCTAATAACCCTAGGTCTAATCGAAGGGGCGATGACGAAAGTCTAATCTTGCAGGCAGGAAACCCAAACGAGGCTTGCCCACCCATGACGAAGTCGCTCAACGCCATTGCCCAGAAACTGATGGAACCCGGCAAGGGTATCCTGGCGGCCGACGAATCCGAAGGCACCATCGCCAAGCGCTTTGCCAAGATCAACCTGCCCAATTCGCTCGACCTGCGCCGGGACTATCGCGAGATGCTGTTCCGCTCGACCGAAGCCATGACCAAGTATATTTCCGGCGTCATCCTGACCGAGGAAACCCTCGAACAGTCGGCTGCCGACGGCACCTCCTTCCGCGCCATCCTCGCCGATGCCGATGTGATCCCCGGCATCAAGGTCGATCGCGGCGCCTTCCCCATGCCGGGCGACCACAACGAAAAGATTACTGAGGGCCTCGATGGCCTGCGCCAGCGCCTGGTGCGCTACGCCGAACACGGCGCCGGCTTTGCCAAGTGGCGCGCCGTCATCACCATCAATGACGTGGCTCCGACCCGCAACAATATCCGCGCCAATGCCCATGCCCTGGCCCGCTATGCCATTCTCTGCCAGGAAGCCGGCATCGTCCCCGTAGTCGAGCCTGAAGTTGTCGGCGATGGCGACCCGGGCAACCACTCGATGGAGCGTT
>CAXBKI010000022.1:0-13817 GCA_963975955.1 uncultured Devosia sp. | reverse complement strand
GGGAGAAGGTGCCGGAAGGGCGGATGAGGGGGGCAAGGAACGTCCCGGTTCCCGCTTGCAGAAACAGGCCCGCAGCATGCGGCGCCAGCCTACTGAAGCTGAGGCAAAGCTTTGGCACTTGCTCCGCAACCGCCGGCTGGCCGATTTCAAGTTTCGCCGTCAAGTGCCTGTCGGGCCTTATATTTCGGACTTCGTCTGCTTTGCGGCCCGGCTGATCATTGAAGCCGATGGTGGCCAGCATGCCGAAAGCCTGCGTGACGTAAAGCGTGATGCAGAATTGGCGCGGCGCGGCTTCCGCATCCTGCGCCTGTGGAACAACGATATCCTTGCCCGCCCCGACGCCGTTCTGGATGCCATCTGGGCGGCCCTGCATGAGGTTCGATCATGACGACTGCCCCCCAGGCCCACACCGGCGGCTGCCAGTGTGGCGCCATTCGTTTCCGCGTCACCCGCCTGGGCCGCCCCTCGATCTGCCATTGCCGCATGTGCCAGAAGGCCTTTGGTGGCTTTTTCGGGCCCCTGGCCACCGCCCACAACGCCACCTGGACCCGCGGCGCGCCAAAATGGTTTCAATCGTCCAACGCGGCCCGCCGCGCCTTCTGCGGCGATTGCGGCACGCCGCTGGCCTATGAGACCCGCTTTGGCCTCGAACTGGCCATCGGCGCCTTCGACCATCCGGCCGCAGTCGCCCCCCAGATCCAGGTCAACCTGGCCGACAAGCTGCCCTTCTTTGATGGCCTGACCAGCCTGCCGGTGCGCGCCGAGGCCAATGACGAGTGGAGCGAGTTCCTTGCCGGCATCCATTCCAACCAGCACCCCGACCACGATACCGAGGACTGGCCATCCCAGGGAGATCGCCATGACTGAGACCTCCGGAGACCCCATGCCCCACCCCTATACAGGCGGCTGCCAGTGCGGCGCCATCCGCTACCGCTTCACCGCAAAACCGCGCGGCGCCCATGTCTGCCATTGCCGCATGTGCCAGAAGGCCTTTGGCGCCTTTTATGCCCCATTGGTCGGCGGCCCGCGCGACAGTTTCGCGCTCACCCGCGGTACGATTGCCATCTTTCACTCCTCAGATCAGGCCGAGCGTGGCTTCTGCCGCGATTGCGGCACGCCGCTCACCTTCGCCTATAGCGATGGCGACTGGATGAGCGTGGCAATTGGGTCCCTCGACGACCCCGAGGCTTTCCCGCCCATCGATCAGCATGGTGTCGAGAGCCGGCTGAGCTGGGCCAATGCCGTGGGCAATCTGCCCGATCGTCCCGCCACCGAAGTCGAGGACGCGGCGGGCGCCGCCTTCATCAGGTCCACCAATCACCAGCATCCCGATCACGATACCGACCATTGGCCCGACCCTGCCTCTGGCCCGGCTCACCGCGAAATAACGAAGTAGTTTCATGACCAAAGAGCGTCTCTATATCTTCGACACCACCCTGCGCGATGGCGCGCAGACGGCCGGCATCGAGTTCTCGCTTGAGGACAAGATTTCCATTTGCCGCCTGCTCGAGGATTTGGGCGTTGACTACATTGAGGGCGGCTATCCCGGCGCCAACCCCGTCGATACCGAGTTCTTCGAGGCCAGGCGCACCAGGCGCGCCAGGTTCACCGCTTTCGGTATGACCAAGCGGGCAGGGCGGTCCGCTGCCAACGACCCGGGCGTGCAGGGGCTGCTCAATTCGCAGGCCGAGGCAGTGTGCTTTGTGGCCAAGGCCTGGGACCATCAGGTGGCGGTTGCCCTCGAGATTTCGCTGCAGGACAATCTCGACAATCTGCGCGACAGCGTCGCTGCGGCCGTGGCGGCCAACAAGGAAGCGCTGGTCGACTGCGAGCACTTCTTTGATGGCTTCAAGGCCAATCCCGACTACGCCCTGGCCTGCGTCCGCACGGCGCTGGACGCCGGCGCCCGCTGGGTGGTGCTGTGCGACACCAATGGCGGCACCATGCCCAGCGAAATCGGCGCCATCATCACCCAGGTACTCGCGGTGGCCCCCGGCGATCATCTGGGCATTCATGCGCACGACGATACCGGCCAGGCGGTCGCCAATACGCTGGCCGCGGTTGAAGCCGGCGTGCGGCATATCCAGGGCACGCTCAACGGCATCGGTGAGCGCTGCGGCAATGCCAACCTGATCACCATCATCCCCACGCTGGTGCTCAAGCCTTTCTTTGCCGACCGCTTCGAGACGGCCATTACCGCGACTAATCTGACGCGCTTCACCCAGTATTCCCGGGCCTTCGACGATCGCCTGAACCGGGCCCCGCTCAAGCAGTCGCCCTATGTCGGCGCGTCCGCCTTTGCCACCAAGGCCGGCATTCACGCTTCGGCCCTGCTCAAGGATTTCTCCAGCTACGAGCACGTGCCGCCCGAAAGCGTGGGCAATGAACGCTCGATCATGGTCAGCCAGCAGGCCGGCAAGTCCAATCTGCTGACCGCCCTGGCGCGGCACGGCATCGAGCTGTCCAAGGACGATCCGCGGCTGGAAAAGCTCCTCGCCACCGTCAAGCAGCGCGAATCGCGCGGCTATTCCTATGACGGTGCCGACGCGTCATTTGCCGTTCTGGCCCATCATGTGCTTGGCACGCTGCCCAATTACTTCGATGTCGATACCTATCGCGCCTCTGTCGAGCGTCGGCACAACGCGCTGGGAGAGGAGGTCACCGTCACCGAAGCGGTAGTTAAAATTCGCGTTGGCGGCGAACTATTGATGTCGGTTGCCGAGGGCAACGGCCCGGTCAACGCCCTTGATCTGGCGCTGCGCAAAGACCTTGGCAAGTATTCGGCCCTGATCGAGGACCTTGAACTTGTCGACTTCAAAGTCCGTATCCTGGACGGCGGCACGGGCGCGGTCACCCGTGTGCTGGTTGAAAGTCGCGACGGCACTGGCGAACGCTGGTATACCATTGGGGTGTCGCCCAATATCATTGATGCCTCGTTTGAAGCTCTGTATGAATCGATCACTTACAAGCTGCTCAAGACTGACGCGCCCGCGGGCACTGCAGGCTAGCGGCCAAAACCGGACGGCGTTGCCGTCACAACGGTCCGGGAGGACAAACTGGCCGATTCCGCTCCGAAACAACCCGCTCCCAAACAGCCTTTGGCGCTCGCCCTGGGGGCCGCTGCGGTAACCGTGGTCATCATTATTGGCGTGCTGGCCGGGCCCAGCGTGGTCACCTGCTTCAGCGCATCCGAAAGCATGGGGCTGTGCCTGCAGGGCAAGATGAGGGACGCCGGCCTTTTGCCCGCCGCCTCGACCACGGCGGTGGAGGCAGCCTCGGAGGCGCCTGCGCCGGGCACGGAGAGCGATGCGGCCACTGCGGCTACCGCCACCAGCAGCGAACAGATCGCGCCCGAGCTTGATGTGACGCCGGTCGATGCAGCTGCCAAGGCAGCCGAAGCCGAGCCGGACGGCTCGGTCGTGATCGCCGGCAGCGGCACGCCCGGCAGCCAGATCGAAGTCTATTCCAACGGTGCCTTGCTCGGCAAAACCACTGTCGAGTCCAGCGGCGACTGGGTTCTGGTGCCCGAAATCCGCATAGCGCCCGGCGGCACCGAAATCACATTGGGCGAGACCGGCAAGGAAGGTCTGGCGCCCCAGTCCTTTGTCGTTGCCATTAACGAGGACAAGACCACCGAGCCACTCGTGGTCGCCAGCACCCCGGGCGCTGTCAGCGAGGTGCTCCAGGGCCTGCCGCAGCCTGACAGTGCTGCCGCGCCCCAAATCGCTGTCGCCGAGGCCACCACGCCGCCACCCGCCAAGCCTGCCGCGGCCGCACAGCCGGAGACGCCTCCTGCCGCAACCGGGCCCGCCGCCAGTGACGTGGCCGCAGCGCCGGCGGTCGATAGCCCGGCCGTGCCCGCTGCCCAGCCGACCGCCGAGCCCGCGCCAGCCGCCACAACTGCCGCAACGGCGCCAGCGCCCGCAGCAACCCCTGCCGCGGCTCCGGATGCCACCCCGGCCCAGCCAGCCGCTGATATGGCTGCTCCTGCCGCGACCCCGACCGCTCCTGCTGCCACCCCGACAGAGCCAATGGTCGCCGCCGCTCCCGCCGCCCCTGCCGCTTCGGCACCGGCTGCCAGCGCGCCCGCGACCGCCGCCATGCCGGCCACGACCGCAGCCCCGACCATCGATGCCGTCGAGGTTGATGGCGACAGGACCTTCTTTGCCGGCAGCGGCGCGAATGGTGCCACTATCCGGCTCTATGTCGATGATGCGTTTATCGCCGATACCACGGTTGCCGATGGTCGCTGGCTGATCGAGGCAGGCAAGGTGCTGACCAGGTCGGACCAGCGCGTGCGCGTTGATATGCTGCAGCCTGGCAGCGCCGAGGTGATCTCGCGCGCCGAGGTCGATTTCCATATCGAACTGCCCGAACTGACCGAACCGGCCACGCCACCGACTGCCATGGCGCAGGCGGATAGCCAGCCCGCGCCGGCAAAGGCGCCCGCAGCCGATGACAGCGCCGCGCCGGCCATCCCGTCCATGGTGGCCGTCACCATCGGCAATCTGGATGATCAGCGCTTTGCCGCCGGCAAGGCCATCATTCGTCGCGGTGACAATCTTTGGACCATTGCGCGCCGCGTTTACGGGGAAGGGGTGAAATACACCACCATCTACCAGGCCAATACCAGCCAGATCCGCGATCCTGATCGGATTTATCCCGGACAGGTGTTCAATCTGCCCGAGAGCACCGGCAACTGAGTACAATTTGGCCCGCCATTGCGGCGGGCCATTGATTATTCCGGCAGATAATCCCATATATCGCAAAATGCCGATTAACACAGTTGAACTGATGCAAGACGACGATATCGCCATCATCATGCGGGCGCTGGGCCATCCGGTTCGCTTGAATATTCTGCGCATCATCGCCAGGCAGCAGAGCGGGCAGTGTTGTTGCGCCGATGTGACCGAGTCATTGACCCTGGCGCAGTCCACGGTCAGCCAGCATATCAAGGTCTTGCTGGACGCCGGCCTGATCGAACGCAAGCCGCGGGGCACCCGCAATTGCTACATTGTCCAGCATGAGCGTCTTGCCGCACTGGGGTCGGCCTATTCCGGCATGCTTGCCGGACTGGGCCCGGCGACCCCGAAATTGGAAGCGGAACCCGCCTGATGTCATCTGACAATGCTGAGAAGAAGCCGTCCGTTAACGCGGACGATGCTTCCGTGTTTTCGACCATCGCCAATTTGTGGACCTATATGTGGCCTGCCGACCGGGCCGACCTGCGGTTGCGCGTTGTGCTGGCCATTGCCGCCTTGCTGCTCAGCAAGGTCGCCACCACGCTGGTTCCCTTTGCCTATAAGGGCATTATCGACAGCCTCGACGGCACGGCCCCCGATAGTGCCGTGGTCTTTGGCCTGGCCGTCCCCATCATCCTGGTGATCGCCTATGTGGTGGGCAATATCGTCGATGCCGGCTTCCAGCAATTGCGCGACGTGCTGTTTGCCAGTGTGGGCCAGAACGCCGTGCGCAAGCTCGCCCTGCGCACTTTCCACCATCTGCACCGCCTGTCGCTGCGCTTCCATCTGGCCCGCCGGACCGGCGGCCTGAGCCGCGTCATCGAACGCGGCACCAAGGGCATCGAGACCATAGTGCGCTTCACGATGCTCAACATCCTGCCCACCATCGTTGAGTTCGCCATTACGGCTGTCATCTTCATCTGGATGTTTGGCGTCAGCTATCTGGGCGTCCTGATCGTGATGATCTGGGGCTATCTCTATTTCACCATCAAGGCCTCCAACTGGCGCATCGGCATCCGCCGGGACATGAACAATTCCGATACCGACGCCAATGGCAAGGCGATCGACAGCCTGCTCAACTTCGAAACGGTGAAGTACTTCGCCAATGAGAAGATGGAAGCCGAGCGCTATGACGCCTCCATGGCCGGCTATGAGCGCTCCGCCATCCGCATCTGGACCTCCCTGGGCTTTCTCAATTTCGGCCCGGCGCTGATTTTCTATGGCGGCTTCCTGGTGATCGCCATCATGGCCATCAATGGCGTGATCGCCGGGACGCTGACCCTGGGTGATTTTGTTCTGCTCAACACCTTCCTGATGCAGATCTATCGTCCCCTTAACTTCATCGGTTTCGTCTACCGCGAACTGCGCCAGGGCCTCACCGATATCGAAGAGATGTTCAAGCTGCTCGATCAGGACCCCGAGATCGAGGACAAGCCCGATGCCAGGCCACTGGCCGTCACCGGCCCGGTGATCCGCTTCGAGGATGTAACCTTCCATTACGATCCCGATCGCGCCATCCTCAAGGGCGTCAGCTTCGAGGTGCCCGCCGGCAAGACCGTGGCTATCGTCGGCCCCACCGGCGCCGGCAAGTCCACCATCTCCCGGCTGCTCTATCGCTTCTATGACGTCACCGGCGGCAGGATCACCATTGATGGTCAGGATCTGCGCGATGTGACCCAGGAGAGCCTGCGCTCGGCCATTGGCATGGTGCCTCAGGACACTGTCCTGTTCAACGACACCATTGGCTACAATATCGAATATGGTCGCCCGAGCGCCTCTGCCGAAGAGGTGCGCGAGGCCGCCGGCATGGCGCAGGTCGGCCCTTTCATCGAGACACTGCCCAAGGGCTACGACACCCCCGTGGGCGAGCGCGGGCTCAAGCTCTCCGGTGGCGAAAAGCAGCGCGTGGCCATCGCCCGTACCATTCTGAAGGCGCCTTCGATCCTCATTCTGGATGAGGCGACATCGGCGCTCGATACCAAGACGGAGCGCGATATCCAGTCCGCCCTCGACGTCGTCTCGCAGAACCGCACGACGGTCGTCATCGCCCATCGGCTCTCCACCGTCGTCAATGCCGACGAAATTCTGGTGCTGCGCGAAGGCGTCATTGCCGAGCGCGGCACCCATCAGCGCCTGCTTGAGCAGGATGGGCTTTATGCCCAGATGTGGAACCGTCAGCGCGAAGCCACCGAGGCCGAGGAAAAGCTGCTCCAGACCGCCAACGACCCCGATGGCTTCGTCAAGCGCGGCCAGCCGGCGGCCGAATAGGGCAGGGCTTCTCCGCGGCACTTATCGATTGCTTTCATGGCGGGCACTCTGCCCGGCATGAGTGTCCCCACTATCGTGTCTGCCAGGCCGGACCAGAAGCCAGCCATTGCCAATCTGGTGCAGCTCTATCTTTACGACATGACCGCCACCATGCCGTTCCCCGTGGGGCCGGATGGTCGGTTCGAATATGGCTTTCTCGACCGGTTCTGGCAGCATCCCTATCTGCTCTACGCTGGCGACGAGATCGCCGGCTTCGGGCTGGTCATCGACAACTGTCCGCTGACCGCCACCAGTCCGTGCTGGTTCATGGCCGAGTTCTTCGTGCTCAAGGCCTATCGCCGGTCCGGCATCGGCTCACAGGCTGTCGCCGGTATTGTCGACCGGCACCCCGGCCACTGGCATGTCGGCGTGCCTCTGGCCAACCTGCCGGCTCTGGCATTCTGGGACCGGGCACTCGCACCCAGATCCCCCAGCGTCTCGGACATTTCCTTTGAGGAGGATGCCTGGCGACTGCAGGCCTTCACGGTCTAAGGGGCGTCCACGGCCCATCGGCTCGTTCGGCAGCGCGCCTGCCCAACAAAAAAAAGGCCCGCATCGCTGCGGGCCTTTCTTGCTTTGGAGGCAAGTTCTACTCGGCGGCTTCGGGGCGGCTGACCACGGTCACGCCCTTTTCTTCCTTTTCCACCAGCCCGGCATCCTGGCTGACGATATAGCGTTTGGTGCCATCCGCATCTGCCGGAATTTCCACCGCCATGCCGTCAAATCCGGCTGGCGTGGCCATGGCCGGCTGGCCGCCGCGGCCCGTGGCAAACCGCGCGAGACGGGCGAGCTGTCCGCTGATCCACTTGATCTGCTTCCACAGTACATTGGGCGCCACCACCATCACCGGCACCATGACCAGCGTCAGGGCCGTGGAGACGAACAGGCCCGACACCAGCGCTGCCGACAGGTGGATGAACCACGAACCGGCAATGCCGCCGACCACGATCTCGCGACGGATGAAATCGAACTCGATGTTCAACGCCATCGGGATCACGCCCAGGCCGGTCACCATGGCCGTGAGCAGCACCGGCCGCACACGCTGGCTGATGGTGATCAGCATGGCCTTGACCGGCTCAACCTTCTCGTCGCGGTTATAGTGGTTGTAGGTGTCGATCAGCACGATGCCGTTCTTCACCACGATACCGGCCAGGGCCACGATGCCCAAGCCTGTCATGATCGCCGAAAAGCTCATCCCGGTCACCAGCATGCCCAGCAACACGCCTGCCAGTGACATGATCACCGTCGAGAGCGTCACCAGCACCTGGTAGAAGCTGTTGTACTCCAGCAGCAGGATCAGGAAGATCAGGAACATCGCCGCGCCGAACGCCGAGACGATGAACGCATTGGTATCATCGACCTGCTCGGCAGCGCCGCCATAGACGATGGTGGTGCTCGCCGGCCAGTCCTGCGTCGCCTGCCAGGCCTTTATCTCCCGGATTTTCTCGTCCGAGGAATAGCCTTCTTCCAGATTGGCCGCCACCGTCATGGCATAGACGCCATTGCGGCGCGTGATATTGGCCACTTTGGGCACGGCCGTGCGGGTGATGAAGTTCGACACCGGCACCAGGCCCTGGGCCGTCACGATCCGCAGCGAATCCAAGGCATCGAAGGTGCGTTCGCTCTTGGGCAGGCGAACCCGGATGTCGAGTTCGTCGCTGCCGTCGTCGGGACGGTAGCTGCCCAGTTTCACGCCCGAGGTCACCAGCTGCACATAGGGGCTGAGCTCACGCACGCCGATGCCGTATTTGGCAGCGGCTTCGCGATCGATCGTGACCTGCCAGTCGATACCGGGGGCAGGGCGGCCATCTTCCACGTCGATGGTATTGCCCAGATCGTTTTCGATATAGTCGCGCAACTTCGCCACTGCGGGGGCGATATCGGCATAGACCGTGCCCTCGACCCGCAGGTTGATCGCCTTGCCCGCCGGCGGGCCGTCTTCCTGCGCCGCAATCTGTACTTCCAGGCCCGAGATACCAGCCACCCGCTCGCGGATGTTCTGGAAAATTTCGGCTGCCTTGACGCGTTCGGCATAGGGCATCAGCTGCAGGTTGAAGGTGCCCACGGTGTCGGGTGGCGTGCTGCCACCCAGGCCACCGCTGCCACCACCACCGGCAAAGCTCATGATCACGTCCTGGATGCCCTCGACCTGCAGAATCTGGTCTTCGACCTCCACCAGCAGGTCACGGATTTCCACTGGCGAGTAGTTGCCGCGGGTGATGACATTGACGGTGCCGAACTCCGGCTCGGACGCCGGGAAGGCCTCCGTGCCGGTGGGGTTCATCAGATAGGCGGCGAACATCACGCCCACGATGCCGAAGCCCACCGCCAGCGTAATCACCGGCTGGTGCATCAGATGTTCCATCGTCCGCACATAAACGCCGGTGATGCCCCGAACCTTCTTCGGGTCGAACTTGTCGGCATACATCACGACGTCGGCGGCTTCCTTTTCCTTCTCGTCCACATGGGTCGAGGCGATGATGGCGCCGATAATGGGCATGAAGATCAGCGCCGAAACCAGCGACGCCACCATCACCACGATAACGATGATGGGTAGATAGCTCATGAACTTGCCGATGATGCCCGGCCAGAACAGCAGCGGCACGAAGGCGCCCAGAGTGGTGAAGGTGGCCGAAACCACCGGCACGAACATCTTGCGCGCGGCCATGATGAAGGCTTCCTTCTTGGAAACCCCTTCCTGCAGCTTTCGTTCGGCGTATTCCACCACCACGATGGGGTCGTCCACCAGCACGCCCACCGCCAGCACCAGGCCGAACATGATCATCATGTTGATGGTCATGCCGAGCATCTGGACCACCAGGAAGGCGATCATGAACGAGATCGGGATCGACATGCCGATCATGATGGCGGCGCGCCAGCCCAGCGTAGCGATACAGGTGATCAGCACCAGCGCCACCGCTGTCAGCACAGCCGCCTCGAGCGAGCGGAACATGCCCTTGGTGGTGTCGGCCTGATCGATCAGGAAGGCGGTCTCGATGGCCTGGGGCCAGTCTGCCGTGAATTCCTTGGTGATGCGCCGCACTTCATCGGAAACGTCGATGACATTGGTGCCCAGCTTCTTGCTGACGCCCAGCGTAATGGCTTGCTGCCCGTTCACATGGGCGTATTGGGTCGCGTCCTCGAATGTCCGGGTGACATTGGCCACGTCGCCAAACGTCACGACCGTATCGCCCACCGTCTTGAGCGGCAGCGAATAGACATCCTGGGCGTTCTTGATCAGGCCGGGAACTTCAACATTGAACGAGCCCTGGCCCGAATCCAGCGTGCCGCCAGGCACCACCATATTGTTCTTGCTCAGGGCGTCCAGCAGCTGGGCGGCCGTCAGGTCATAGGCTTCCAGGCGATTGAGATCGATGGTGACCTCGAGCACTTCGTCGCGCGAGCCCGACAGGGTGACTGTCTGCACGTCTGCAAGGCCCTCGAGTTCTTCTTTGAGGTCCTTGGCCCGGGTGACCAGTTCGCGCTCGGGCACGCTGCCATAGACCGCGACTGAAATGACCGGCATGTCGGTGAAGGAGATTTCCGTCACTGTCGGTTCGGTGGCGTCATCGGGCAGGTCGGCCGAGAGGCCGTCAAGCGCCGCACGGACGTCGGCAAGAGCCTGGTCCTTGTCGGCATTGACGTTGAATTCGAGGAACACCGAGGCGTGGCCGGTCGTGGAGGTGGACGAGTAGTTCTCCAGCCCGTCGATCTCCTTGATCCGGTCTTCGATCGGCTTGGCCAGCAGCTGCTCGGCATCCCGCGGTGACACGCCCGTCTGGGTGACGGAGACGTAGAAATAGGGGATGTCGATAGCCGGGAAGCTTTCCTTGGGCAGTGTCGTGTACGCCATGAAGCCGGCGCCCAGCAGCAGCACCATGACTGTCAGAACGACACGCGGCATCCGCAGGATGCGTTCGATGATATCCAGCATGTGTTAGCTCGCTGTTACATTGGTGGCGTCGACCGGTTGGCCGTCGATGACATACTCTTGGCCGACGGTGATGACGTCGACCGATACTGGCAGTCCCAGCACCCAGACGCCCTCGCGGGTGTCGCTGGCGATTTCCACGGGGATGAACTTCGCTTTGCCGTCGACTACCGCGCGGATGCCCAGCACGCCGTCGTCATTGAGCGTCAGTGTCGATTGTGGCAGCAGATGTGCCGGCGCCGTGCCCATATTGACCGTTGCAGTGGCGGTGATGCCGTCACGGATCTTGCCGTCTGCATTGGGCATTTCGATTTCAACCGGGAACGAGCGGGTGGCGGAATCGGCAGTCGCGGCGATGAAGGTGACTTCGCCCTTGACCTCCTGGCCGGTAATCGTGGTGATTTCGGCGCTCAGGCCCAGCTTGGCCAGGCCGATGCGGGCCTCGGGTACCTGGCTGATGAACAGCATCGGGTCGAGCTGGACAATGGTGGCGCAGGTCTGGCCGACCGCCAGCATGGCGCCCGAAACGGCAAGCGGTGCCTGCACCACGCCGTCAACCTTTGCCTTGATCTCGGTGCGGTCGAGCTCCGCCTGGGCATTATCCAGGCTGGCCTGGGCCGATGTCACGCCGGCCTGGGCCGAGCTCAGGGCCACTTCGACGCCGCGGGCGCTGTTGGCCGTTGCCACGCCCTTGGCGCGCAATTCGACATTGGTGTCGAAATCGGCCTGCGCCTGGTCCAGTGCCGCCCTGGCTTGCGCCAGGCCGGCCTTGGCCTGCGCTACCGCAGCGGCGCGCGTGCCCTGGTCGAGCGTGCACAGCAGATCCCCCGCCGCCACTTTCTGGCCCTTGGTGACATGCACGGTATCAATAATGCCTGCGGTCTCGGCAACGGCGCCCACTGTCGCCTTGGCCTCGCCCGGCTTCACTGCGCTCGGCGATGGTCAGGTGCGGGTCGATCTCGCTGGCTTGTTCATGCTCGGCGAGCACACCGGCATCCGCCAGCTGGGTGGCGATCGGGCCGTGCTCCTTGCCTTCCAGGACGGAAATGATGGGGCGCTCGCCCTCGCCGGGGCCATTGCCGCCCATGACCAGCGTACCTGTTGCCAGCCAGGCGCCTGCCAGAACCAGGATGACCAGCGCAATACCGTAAGATAATAATGCACGCATAGAGAATTTGCCCTTTTACTCGGCCGCGTCTTTATCAGACTCGGATCGCGCTAATGTGATCAGTTCGTGCATATGGGTGCGCAAATGTCGTTCGGCAACCTCCATGATGGCACGTCCGTAATTGATTACCCATGTGTCCGATGCATTGCTGCCCCGCTCTGCGGCTGCATCTTCGATATGCTTGTGCTTGTCTATGATCGTCTGCAGGAATTCATTGGCCCGTGTTTCGACCAGATCGCGCGGCAGGATATGGGCGAATCGGGCAAACAGCAGGAAGGGGCTGCGGAACATGTCTTCGCCGAGCGGCAGCGCCAGTAGCTGCGCGAATTCGGCGCGACCGGCATCGGTGATGCTGTATATTTTCTTGGCCGGCTTGCCGTCTTGCTGTTCTGCGCGACTGGTGACAAGCTTGTCTTCTTCAAGCTTGGCCAAGGCCGGATAGATTGATCCGAAACTGGCTTCGATGAAGTACGAGCACTCGCCTTCAACGCAAAGACGCCGGATTTCATATCCGGTGGCTTCACCCTCATAGAGGACAGACAAACATAGCGTTCTGACGTTCATGCACGGTGCTCCGTCGGCATATGCCGAGCCGATATATGCTGGTTCATTATATGCCCAGCCGGAATCGCGCAAGTCGTGCGGTGCAGTTGATGCTGCAGATCAGTTAAGACAATGTTGCATGGCGGCCAGATTAGCCAAGGATTCTGGTCATTTCGGCCGCGCCGCGGCGCGCCAGCTCCAGGCTGCCGGCGGCAACGAAATAGGGGTTGAGGAAGGCCAGCTCCCCCTTGCCATAGCGCAGGCGCTCGCCGTCAAGCGTCACGACTGCGCCGCCGGCCGCTTCGAGCACAGCCTGTCCGGCTGCGGTGTCCCATTCGCAGGTGGGGGTGAAGCGGGGATAGAGTTCGGCATCGCCCCGCGCCAGCAGGCAGAACTTGAGCGATGATCCCACCGATACGTCGGACTGCACGTCCAGCGCGTCGCACAGCGCCCCCAGCGCCGCATGCCCATGCGAGCGGCTGGCCACGATGCGCAACGCCGCATTGCTCGATGTTGCAATCGGACGCTTGTCGACAACGGCGCCCGAACGGGTATTGCACGAGTACGCACCCATCGCGTCGCCCACGAAGGTTTCGCCCGTTACCGGTGTCAGCACCACGCCCATGACCGGCAGGCCATGCTCGACCAGCGCGATATTGACGGTGAATTCGCCATTGCGCTTGATGAATTCCTTGGTGCCATCCAGCGGATCGACAACGAAATAACGTTCGCCCAGCACGGGAATGATCCCGGCGGCCACGCTTTCCTCGCCCAGCACCGGGATGCCGGTGGGCTTGAGAGTGTCGATGATGACCGCCTCGGCCGCGGCGTCAGCTTCGGTCACCGGGGAACCGTCCGACTTGGCCACGGCCGTGATCGGCCGCGCATAGACCTCGAGAATGACCTTGGCCGCAGCCATCGCCGCCTCGAGCACCAGCAGGGTCAGCGCCTGGTCGGTGGGCGCCTGCATCGCTACGGCCATGTCAGGCTCCGATCTCGACATCGAGGCCCAGGTCCAGCGGCTGGGCCGCCATGGTGATCTGGCTGGTCGAAATATAGTCCACGCCCGTCTCGCCGATGGCACGCACCCTGTCCAGCTTGACCCCGCCCGAGGCTTCCAGCCTGG
>CAXBKI010000021.1:0-14026 GCA_963975955.1 uncultured Devosia sp. | reverse complement strand
AGGCCACCGAAAAGCTGGTTGCCGCCGGTGTGGATGTGGAATTGATCGACCTGCGCACGCTGCGTCCGCTCGACAGTGATACTGTCATCGAGTCGGTCAAAAAGACCGGCCGCCTGGTGACGGTGGAAGAGGGCTGGCCGCAGGGCGGCATTGGCGCCGAGCTGTCGGCGCGCGTGATGGAGGCGGCTTTCGATTATCTCGATGCGCCGGTGATGCGCGTGACCGGCAAGGACGTTCCAATGCCCTATGCCGCCAATCTGGAAAAGCTGGCGCTGCCGCATGTCGATGACGTTATCGCTGCGGTCAATGCCGTGACCTATCGCTCGTAAGGAGAACCGGGATGCCAATTGATATTACAATGCCGGCGCTCTCTCCGACGAGATCGAAACCGACAAGGCCACGATGGAAGTCGAGGCCGTCGACGAGGGCAAGATCGGCAAGATCGTGGTGGCCGAGGGCACTGACAATGTGAAGGTCAATGCCGTGATCGCCGTGCTGCTGCAGGAAGGTGAAAGCGCTGACGACATGGCGGCTGCACCCAAGGCAGACGCTCCCAAGGATGAAGCCCCCAAGGATGAAGCCCCCAAGGATGAAGCCCCCAAGGCCGATGCCGGCGCCGTCAAGGAAGCCAATGCGGCGACCCAGACCACGCCGACCGCCAAGGCCGATCCGGCCCCAGCCAATAACAGCAATTCGGGCTCCAGCGCGCCGGCGGCATCGCCCGCGCCGGCCAAGTCGACCGGGGGCAAGGTGTTCGCTTCGCCGCTGGCGCGGCGGATGGCCAAGGAAGCCGGCATCGATGTTGCCGCCATTTCCGGCAGCGGCCCCAAGGGCCGCGTCGTCAAGACCGACGTCGAAGCCGCCAAATCCGGCAAGACCCCGCTCAATGCTGCCGCTGCCGCGCCTGCCGGTGCTCCGGCATCGGGTGGCGCAGCAGCCACCGGCATGACCAAGGCCCAGGTGCTGGCGCTCTATGAAGAAGGCACCTACGAGCTGGTGCCCAATGACGGCATGCGCAAGGTGGTTGCGGCGCGCCTTACCGAATCCAAGCAGACCGTGCCGCATTTCTATCTGAACCTGGATTGCCGCATCGATGCCCTGATGGCGGCGCGCGAGCAGATCAATGCAGCCGCACCCAAGGGCAAGGACGGCAAGCCGGCCTACAAGGTCTCGGTCAATGACTTCGTGATGAAGGCCTGGGCCGTTGCGTTGCAGCGTGTGCCGCTGGCCAATGCGACCTGGGCCGGCGACAGCATCCTCTACCACAAGCGCAGCGATGTGGCGGTTGCCGTGGCGGTGCCAGGCGGCCTGTTCACGCCGGTGGTCAAGAGCTGCGACACGCTGACCCTACGCGAGATTTCCGACGCGGTGAAGGATCTGGCGACGCGCGCCAAGTCCAAGAAGCTGGCGCCGCATGAATATCAGGGCGGGGCCTCGTCGGTCTCCAATCTGGGCATGTTCGGCATCACCAGTTTTTCGGCGGTGATCAACCCGCCGCATGGCACGATCC
Source organism: uncultured Devosia sp. (assembly GCA_963975955.1). GTDB lineage: Bacteria > Pseudomonadota > Alphaproteobacteria > Rhizobiales > Devosiaceae > Devosia. Next base: position 12,516 of record CAXBKI010000021.1, on the reverse strand, counting down.
TGGCCGTGGGCGTGGGCGAAGAACGTGTCTATCCCGACAAGGGCGAGATCAAGATCGGCCAGTTCATGACGGTGACGCTGAGCTGCGATCACCGCGCGGTCGATGGGGCCCTTGGCGCCGAAGTGCTCGGCGTGTTCAAGGGGCTTATCGAAAACCCCGTGATGATGCTGGCCTAGAAAGAGCAGGGGCATGAAAACCATTCTGGCCTATGGCGATAGCCTGACCTATGGCGCCAACCCGAGTGGTGGCCCGCGCCACGCCTATCAGGACCGCTGGCCCAGTGCGCTCGAGGCCGGGCTCAGCGGCAAGGCGCGGGTGATTGCCGAGGGGCTGGGCGGCCGCACGACGGCATCGGACGACTGGTATGCTGCGGCGGACCGCAATGGTGCCCGCATCCTGCCGACGCTGCTGGAAAGCCACAGCCCGCTCGACCTGGTGATCATCATGCTGGGCACCAATGACCTTAAGCCGGCCATTTGCGGCTCGGCGCTGGAGGCCTCGTTCGGCATGCGCCGGCTGGTATATATCATTCGCGGCCATTATGCCGGCAGGGGCGAACCGGTGCCCCAAATCCTGCTGATGGCGCCGCCGCTGATCGCCCAGGGCGAGAATGCCGACATGATGGGTCATTTCGGCGGCTATGCGCATGGGCTCGAGCAATCGCGCCAGTTTGCCGAGCACTATGCGCGGCGGGCCGAGGAGCTGGGCACCGGGTTCTTTGATGCCGGGAGCGTCGCCAAGGCCGATCCGCAGGACGGCGTGCACCTCGATGCCGGCAATACGCGCGCAATCGGGGCGGGCCTGGTGCCTGTCGTCACATCCATGCTGGGTCTTTGACCCGCTCACATCACTGTTCTCGCGACTATTCTGGAGTCCCAAATGGCTGACCAATACGACCTTCTCGTTATCGGCGCCGGTCCCGGCGGCTATGTTGCCGCCATTCGCGGCGCGCAGCTCGGGATGAAGGTGGGCATTATCGAGCGCGAACACATGGCCGGGATCTGTTCCAACTGGGGCTGCATTCCGACCAAGGCCCTGCTGCGCACGGCCGAGATCTACGGCCATATGGGCCACGCCAAGGATTACGGGCTGACGGCCGAGAAATTCGGCTTCGACCTGGACGGCGTCGTCAAGCGCAGCCGCGCCATCGCCGCGCAGATGAACAATGGCGTGCAGTTCCTGATGAAGAAGAACAAGATCGACATCATCTGGGGCGAGGCCGTCATCACCAAGCCGGGCGAGGTCAAGGTCAGCCCGACCAAGAAGAAGATTGTCGAGCCGCAGGGCCCGGTGCCGAAAAACCCGCTGGGCGAGGGCACCTACAAGGCCAAGAACATCATCATCGCCACGGGCGCCCGGCCGCGCGTGCTGCCCGGCATCGAGCCCGATGGCGACAAGATCTGGACCTATTTCGAGGCGATGAAGCCGGCCGAAATGCCCAAGAGCCTGGTGGTGATGGGGTCGGGCGCGATCGGCGTCGAATTCGCATCGTTCTACCGCTCGATGGGCGCCGAGGTAACCATCATCGAACTGCTGCCGCAGATCATGCCGGTGGAAGATGCCGAAATCTCGGCGCTGGCGCGCAAGCGGCTGGAAAAGCGCGGCATCAAGATCCTTACCGACACCAAGGTCGAGAAGGTCGACAAGAGCGGCGCGGGCGTGGTCGCGCATGTGGTGCTCAAGGATGGCAGCAAGCAGCAGATCGCCGGCGACAAGCTGATCTCGGCTGTAGGCGTGATGTGCAATATCGAAAATATCGGGCTCGAGACGGTCGGCGTGAAGACCGAGCGCGGCGCCATCGTCATCGACAATTACGGCCAGACCAGCGTGGCGGGCATCTGGGCGATCGGCGACGTGGCCGGACCACCGATGCTGGCGCACAAGGCCGAGCATGAGGCCGTTATCACGGTCGAAAAGATCGCCGGCATGAAGGTGCACGGGCTCAACAAGCTGCTGGTGCCCGGTTGCACCTATTGCGAACCGCAGGTGGCCAGCGTCGGCCTGACCGAAGCCAAGGCCAAGGAAGCCGGTCGCGAGATCAAGGTGGGGCGCTTCCCGTTCATCGGCAATGGCAAGGCGATTGCGCTGGGCGAGCCCGATGGGCTGGTCAAGACGATATTTGACGCCAAGACGGGCGAGCTGCTGGGGGCGCACATGGTGGGCGCCGAAGTCACCGAGCTGATCCAGGGCTTTGTGGTGGCGATGAACCTGGAGACCACCGAAGAAGAGCTGATGCACACCATTTTCCCGCATCCCACGCTGAGCGAGACGATGAAGGAAAGCGTGCTGGACGCCTATGGTCGCGCGCTGAACATGTAAGGGACGGGTTTTCCACAATCCGTCCACAGGTTTTCAAGGAGTTATCCACATGGTCAAGGCCATACAGATCGGGCTGGGACACTGGGGATTCAGCTGGACGAAGGAAGTTATCCCCAAAGTTCCCACTATCGAGATGGTGGGGTATGTGGATTCAAATCCCGACGCCACCGCCAGGGTTCAGGCCGAGCTGGGGATCGAGGCGAGCCTGTGCTTCCTGAACCTCGAGGCAGCCGTGCAGGCCGTCGATGCGCAACTGGCAATCTGCACGCTGCGCACCGAGGCGCATTACCCGGTGGTCAAGCAATGCCTTGAGCTCGGACTCAATGTCATTGTCGAAAAGCCGTTTGCCACGACCATCGCGCAGGCCAGGGAGCTGGTGGCGCTGGCCGAGGCCAAGGGGCTGACGCTGATGGTCAGCCAGAACTATCGCTTCCAGCCGGCGCCCATCGCGGCAGCGGAACTGGTCAGCGCGGGCAAGTTCGGCGCGGTCAACCTGGTCTCGATCGATTTCCGCCGCCATGCCCCGAGCCAGGGCTATCGCTACTGGGACATGCCCGATCCGCTGCTGGCGGACATGGCAATCCACCATTTCGACCTGATGCGCATGGTGCTGGGCGACGAGCCCAAACGCGTGTCGTGCCGGACCTGGAACCCGGCGGGCAGCCCGTTCAACTATCACCCCATCGGGGTGGCGACCCTGGAATTCGAGAAGGGCACGATCGTGTCCTATCGCGGCTCGTGGATGAGCAGCGGACCGGTGACTCCCTGGGGGGGCGAATGGGTGATGGATTGCGCGAACGGCGAGATCATCTGGAGTTCGCGCGACCATTTCAGGGACAAGGCCGGTCCGGACCGTCTCGCGTTGCGGGCGCTCGATGGGGAAGCCGTGCCCGTAAAACTCGATCCTGTGGCACTGGCCGACCGGATGGGCACGCTTGGCGCGGTTGCCGATGCGCTCGAGACCGGCGTCGTGCCGGCGCGCTTCAGTTCGGGCGCCGACAATCTGCATTCGCTGGCGCTGGTGCAGGCGACAATCCTGTCGGCATCGCCGAGGTCATGCAATAAGGCCATGGCCCTTGAAGCCGGCCAGCCAGATGGCAATATGGCGCAGATGACCTCAGGGGGACTGAACATGGCATTACCGGAACGACAGAGCACAGGCCAAGGCTTTACGATGGACAACAATAACCGCTCATTGCTGATCTTTATCGGCATCGGCCTGGTCGCCGGTTTTCTGGCGAGCCTTGTCGTGGGCGGCGGCGGGCTGATCACCTATCTGGTGAGCGGGTTGATCGGTTCGCTGGTGGGCGGCTATCTGTTTTCGGCCCTGCGGATCGAACTGGGGATCAGCAATCCCCTGGTGCGGCAGATCGTGACATCCACGGTCGGCGCCATCATCGTCGTGTTACTGGCACGGCTGATCGCATAAAAGTCAGGATATCACGTGGTCACACTGATCGATAATTCGGCGCTCAAGCCCCGCCACCCGGAAAAGGCCAACCGGCCCGACAGCGTGGTGCTGCGCAAGCCGGACTGGATCCGCGTCAAGGCACCAGGCTCGCCTGTCTACAAGGAAACCCAGCAGATCGTGCGCGAGCATGGCCTGGTGACGGTTTGCGAGGAGGCGGGCTGCCCCAATATCGGGGAATGCTGGAGCAAGAAGCACGCGACCATGATGATCATGGGTGAGATCTGCACGCGCGCCTGCGCCTTCTGCAATGTGCGTACGGGCATGCCCGGGCCACTTGATCCCATGGAGCCTGAAAACGTCGCCAGCGCCGTCCAGAAGCTCGGGCTGGAGCATGTGGTGATCACCTCGGTGGACCGCGACGACCTGGCCGATGGCGGGGCGCAGCACTTTGCCGATGTGATCCTGGCGATCCGGGCGCGCAATCCGCGGACGACCATCGAAATCCTGACGCCTGACTTCCTGCGCAAGGAGGGGGCGCTCGAGATCGTGGTGGCAGCCAAGCCCGACGTGTTCAACCACAATCTTGAAACCGTGCCGTCGAAATATCTCAAGGTGCGCCCCGGGGCGCGTTATTTCCACTCGATCCGGCTGCTGCAGCGGGTCAAGGAGCTGGACCCCACCATGTTCACCAAATCGGGCATCATGGTCGGGCTGGGCGAAGAGCGGAACGAAGTGCTGGCGCTGATGGATGATCTGCGGACTGCCGATGTCGATTTCCTGACCATCGGGCAGTATCTGCAGCCAACCAAGAAGCACACGCCGCTGATCCGCTTCGTTACACCGGACGAGTTCAAGTCCTACGCAACCGTGGCCACCGCCAAGGGCTTTTCACTGGTATCGTCGAGCCCGCTGACGCGGTCATCGCACCATGCGGGCGAAGACTTCGCTGCGCTCAAGGCGGCCCGGATGGCCAAGCTCGGTCACTGATGAAGCGTTTCTTCGAGCGGCATGTCCCGCATCTGCCGCAGCGCATGTTCGAGGTGGTCGCCGATCTGAGCGACTACCCGCGCTTCATCCCCAATTGCAAGGCGATGGAGGTCCGTCCGGACCCCGCTGCCGGCGCGGGGCAGGCGCAACTGGCCAAGATGACGCTGTATTTCGGTCCGATCACGCAATCCTACACCAGCCGCGTTACCGCTGACCGCGAGGCGCTGACCATACAGGCCAAGGCCGTGGACGGGCCGTTTGCCTATCTCGACAGTATCTGGCGCTTCGAGGCTGAAGGCATGGGCACGCGGGTGCGTTTCGAGATCGACTTCAAGATCTCCAACCCGTTCGTGGCCGCTGTGGCCGAACCGGCTTTTGCGGCGAAGCAGGACGAGATCATTCAGGCATTTGCCGACGAGGCCGACCGGCGCTATGGTGAGTAACGGTTCCTGATTTGTTCGGGGGCAAACTCAGCAGGCAAGCGATGATCCGGAAAATAGAATGTGTGTGCATTCCGACCGACGATATTGCCGCGTCGGAAGCGTTCTATCTGTCGTTGGGGCTCAGGCGCGGTTGGACCATCGAGCGGCCGCAGGCGGATGGCAGCGTCTGGACGCTCATCGGCCTCAAGTTTCCCGATGCGCACAGTTCCGAACTTGTGCTCAGTGACAGTGCCGAGATCAGGTTCACCGAGATCGAGCTGGCGGTAGACGATGTCCGGGCCGGCTTTGCGGCACTGCGCAATAATCCGGGCGTGACCTGGATCCGCGAGCCGTTCGCGACCGAATCCGGCCATGTCGCTGTCATGCAGGCGCCCGACGGCAATGTGTTTGTGCTGGTGGGCGCCTGAAGGGGCTATTCCTTGTCGCTGGTTAGCACCTGGAGCACCAGATCGAGGGCAGCCTTGACAGATGCCTGGCGGATTTCGGCGCGGCCCAAATTGCCGAACTGGTGTTCGATGACGACGGTGGCCAGTTCGGTCGACACCGCAACATAGACCAGACCCACCGGCTTCTTGTCAGAGCCGCCGTCAGGACCGGCAATGCCCGTCACCGAAACGGCATAATCGGCATGGGCCGTGTTGCGGGCGCCATCTGCCATCGCGCGGGCGACCTGATTGCTGACCGCGCCGTAGTCACGGACCAGTCTGGCCTGCACATGAATCATGCGCGATTTGGCCTCATTGGCGTAGGTTACATACCCACCAAAAAACGCCTGGGACGCGCCAGGGACATCGGTCAGGGCGGCTGCGACGAGGCCCCCGGTGCAACTCTCGGCGGTCACGATGGTCTTGTTGGTCGCTGTCAGCAGCTCGATGACCCGATGGGCCGGATCGGTGGCGGGCGATGTGGATTTGGGTGCCATCAATCGATCCTCAGCACTTCGACGCTTGCACTTGCCATGGCCACTATACCCTCCTCGCGCCCGATGAAGCCGAGCCTTTCGCTGGTTGTCGCCTTGACTGCGATGCGCGTGGGCGCAATGCCCAGTGTCTCGGCGATCACGGCCTGCATAGCCGGCACGTGAGGAGCAATCTTCGGCCCTTCGCAGACGATTGTCACGTCCAGATTGACGATCCGCCCGCCCGCCCGGGCAACCAGTTCGCCGGCGTGCCTGAGAAAGATCGTTGAGGCGGCGCCCTTCCATTGCATGTCGGAGGGCGGGAAGTGGACGCCGATGTCACCGGCACCGATGGCGCCGTAGATGGCGTCGGTCAGGGCGTGCAGGGCGACATCGGAATCAGAGTGGCCGTTGAGCTTGAACTTGTAGGGAATGCGGACGCCGCCGAGCCAGACATGGTCGCCCGGCTCGAAGGAGTGCACGTCAAAGCCAGTGCCGATACGGGTTTCCATGGTCAGGTCTCCAGACAAGATTCGTTCGGCACGGGCGAAGTCTTCGGCAAAGGTCAGCTTGAGATTGCCGGGGTCACCCATGACCATGGCGAGGCGGAGCCCGGCCCATTCGGCAATCTCGGCATCGTCGGTGAACTGACGGGGCAGATCCACGGCGCGACGATGTGCTTCCAGGATGGGGGCGAAGCGGAAGCCCTGCGGGGTCTGGGCGGCAAACAATTGCCGGCGGTCCTCGGTGGCGGCAACATGCCGGCCGTCAAGGGAGCGCTTGATGGTGTCGGTGACCGGCAAGGCGGGCAGGGCGGCATCATGCTGGCCGAGCACCGCAATGACGTCGCCGATCACATCGAGCGCCGCGAAGGGGCGGGCGGCGTCCTGGATCAGCACCAGGTCAGGCCGGGCCGGTGCGAGGGCCTGCAGGCCCGCCAGGACCGAAGCCTGACGGCTATGTCCGCCGCTGACTGGCGGCAGCAACCGTGCGTCAGACAGGCCAAGCGCGGCGTAGCGACCGGCGTGATCGGAATGGATAACGGGCAGGACCGTAGTGACCTGGGGATGGTCGAGAAAGGCGCGGATGGTGCGGGTGAGCACAGGAACGCCGCCGAGCGTCCGGTACTGCTTCGGATCGGCCGCAGCATCGCGGCTGACGCGTTCTCCCTTGCCTGCAGCGACAATGATGACGGCTATTGATTGAGGCGACATGACAGGCAGAAACTCGGCAGGACAGGGTGACCCGACAGGGTCTAGCGCCCACTCTCCCATGCGGCAAGTGCAGGGCTGCCGAACGGGCACAATGCCTATATAGGGGATTGCGCCCACAAGCATTTTGATTATTGTGCAGGCATATTTTTGATGTTGACCATTTCTGGGGCAGTTTTGTGTCTGTAGGTGCCTGCAAGTTGAGCATAGGGAGCCACGCGGTCCACAACAATGCTTTTCTGGCGCCGATGGCCGGGATCACGGACCTGTCGTTCCGCAAGATGGCAGAGCGCTATGGCGCCGGCATGGTGGTTTCCGAGATGATCGCCAGCAATGCCCTGGCCACTGGCAACAAGGACATGGCGCGCCGGCTGGGCAAGCCCGCGCGCCTGCCGCACATGGTACAACTGGCCGGCTGCGAAGCCGAATGGATGACGCGCGGGGCCAAGCTGGCGCACGACGCGGGCGCCGATATCATCGATATCAATTTTGGCTGCCCCTCCAAGCGCGTTACCAATGGTTTTGCCGGCTCGGCGCTGATGCGGGTGCCTGACCATGCAATGACCCTGGTGGATGCCGTGGTGTCGGCGACGTCGCTGCCGGTGACGGTCAAGATGCGGTTGGGCTGGGACGATGACAGCCTCAACGCCGCGCAGATGGCGCGCCGGGCGGTCGATGCCGGGGTGCAGATGATCTCCGTCCACGGCCGGACGCGGCAGCAGTTCTACAAGGGTAGTGCGCGCTGGGAACTGGTGCGGGCCGTGGTCGAGGCGGTCGACGTGCCGGTCGTGGTCAATGGCGACATTGTGGATGTGGAAACGGCCCGCGTGGCGCTGTCCCAGTCCGGCGCCGCGGCCGTGATGCTGGGCCGGGGGGCACAGGGACAGCCCTGGCAGGTCGGCCAGATCGGTGCGGCGCTGACGGGGCAGGTCGCTCCCGACCAGCCGCGTGGCGCAGAGCTGGTGGCGCTGATCTGCGAGCAATATGAGGACATGCTGAGCGAATATGGCGTCGCCGTGGGCCTGCGGGCAGCGCGCAAGCATCTGGGCTGGTATCTCGACGCAGCCGGTATCGCGCTGGACAAGCCCGCGCGCACGGCCCTGCTCAACTGCGAAGCCCCGCAAGAGGTTGTGGCGATGATCAGCGAATTTTTCCTGGACGACCGGAAGGCAGCAGCATGAGCGCAGAATAGGCCAAGAGCGCCGCAGTGTCGGTGCCGGCAGCGTCCATCATCCAGGCCCTGCCACAGCCGATCATCGTGTGTGGCGATGACCGGCAGATCGTGTTCGTGAACTATGCCGCCGAAGCGTTTTTCGGCGCATCGCTGAGCGTGCTGACCCGGCAGCGGCTCGATGACCTGATTGCCTTTGGCTCACCCATCATCAGCCTAGTCGAGACCGTGGCGCTGCGGCGCGCGCCCATGACCGAATATCGCGTGCGGGTGGGATCGTCGCGTTTCGGGGACGAACGCGTCGCCGACGTGTTTGCCAGCCCGCTTTCGGACAATGACGGCCGGGTTGCGCTGCTGATCCAGGAGCGGACCATGGCCGACAAGATCGACCGCCAGATGGTGTCACGGGGCGCCGCGCGCTCGGTGACGGGGCTGGCCTCGATGCTGGCTCATGAGATCAAGAACCCGCTCTCGGGCATTCGGGGGGCCGCCCAGCTGCTCGAACAGACCGTGAGCAGCGATGAAATCCCCCTGGCGCGGCTCATCCGCGAAGAAACGGACCGGATCGTGCATCTTATCGACCGGGTCGAGGTGTTTGGCGATGAGCGCCCGATGGAGCGTGAGCCGATCAATATCCACGTCATCCTCGATCGCGTGAAGCTGCTGGCCCGCAATGGCGTGGCGCGGGGTATCGCGTTCTCGGAGGAGTATGATCCGTCGCTGCCGCCCGTGTTCGGTAACCGGGACCAGCTCATTCAGATCTTCCTCAACCTGGTGAAGAACGCCTCGGAATCCCTTGATCGTACACAGAAACCCGAGATCAAGTTCTCGACGGCGTTTCGACCGGGCATCCGCATTGCGGTGACCGGCGTGTCCGAGCGTATCTCGTTGCCGCTTGAAATCACCATCGACGACAATGGTCCGGGCGTGCCGCCCGACATCCTGCCGTTCCTGTTCGATCCGTTCGTGACGACCAAGCAAAACGGCTCGGGGCTGGGGCTGGCATTGGTTGCCAAGATCGTGGGCGATCATGGCGGCGTGATCGACTGCGACAGCCGGCCAGGCCGCACCAAGTTTCGTATTCTGCTGCCCGTTGCGAGTGGGTCCCTGCATGTTCCAGAAGAAGAGGAAATGGCACGATGAGCCATGTTGTCCTGCTCGCCGATGATGATGCGGCTATCCGTATGGTGCTCAATCAGGCGCTGACACGCGCCGGCTATGAAGTCCGCCCCACGGGCAATATCTCCACGATGTGGAACTGGGTCAGCCGCGGGGAAGGCGATATCCTGATCACCGATGTGGCGATGCCGGACGGCAATGCCTTTGAGGTGATGCCCAAGATCAAGAAGCTGCGTCCCGACCTGCCCATGATCGTGATGAGCGCGCAGAATACCTTCATGACGGCGATCCGGGCGTCCGAGGTGGGGGCCTATGAATATCTGCCCAAGCCCTTCGACATCACCGAAGTGCTCTCGGTGGTGGCGCGGGCCCTGGCCGATGCCAAGAAGCCGACGCGCGCGGAACGCGATGCTGAGGATCCCGGCGAAACCATGCCGCTGGTCGGTCGCTCGACGGCCATGCAGGACATCTATCGCGCGCTGGCCCGGCTGATGCAGACCGATCTGACGGTGATGATCACCGGCGAGAGCGGCACCGGCAAGGAACTGGTGGCCCGGGCGCTGCATGATTTCGGCAAGCGGCGCAACGGGCCCTTCGTGGCCATCAACATGGCGGCGATTCCGCGCGACCTGATCGAGGCCGAGCTGTTCGGGCACGAGAAGGGCGCCTTCACCGGCGCCAATACGCGCTCATCGGGCCGCTTTGAACAGGCTGAAGGGGGCACGCTGTTTCTCGACGAAATCGGCGACATGCCGATGGATGCCCAGACCCGGCTGCTGCGGGTGCTGCAGGAGGGCGAATACACCATGGTCGGCGGGCGCAGCTCGATCAAGACCAATGTGCGCATCGTGGCCGCCACGCATCGGGACCTCAGCCAGATGATCCGGCAGGGGCTGTTCCGCGAAGATCTCTACTACCGCCTCAATGTGGTGCCGATCCGGCTGCCGCCGCTGCGCGAGCGGATCGATGACGTGGGCGACCTGGCGCTGCACTTCCTCAAGGTGGCACAGCGTGAAGGCGAGCCGATCAAGTCGATTTCGCCCGAAGCGATCAAGCTGATGCAGAACTATTCCTGGCCGGGCAATGTGCGCGAGCTGGAGAATCTGGTGCGGCGCCTGTCGGCGCTGTACGCCGATGAGAGCATTTCGGCCGAGATCGTGCAGAACGAACTCAACATCGTCGACCGGCCGTCATCGACGGGTGGTACCGGTCCGGTGGATGTATCGATGGCCGTCGAGACGCATGTGGGGCAGGTGCTGCGCGAATATGAGCCCAATCTGCCGCCGGCGGGACTCTATCAAAGGGTGATCGACCGGGTCGAGGCGCCGCTGATCGCCATGGCGCTCAATGCCTGTGGCGGCAACCAGATCAGGGCCGCGGACCTGCTGGGGCTCAACCGCAACACGCTGCGCAAGAAGATCCGCACCCACAGCATCGAGATCGTCAAGCACAGCCGGCGGAACTGACGCGGAGCAGAGGCGTTGCAACAACGCCGGCACCAATGCTCCGGAAGCGTCGAAATCGAGCATCAGCGGTAACCCCGTCGCGCATAGCTCTCCGGGCGTTCGACCCATAAAACGCGCCACCGGCGCGTTTTTGCGGTACAGCCGCCGGGTCGAACTGTCACATTTTGGCAACATTTGTCTTGAAGGGTCCGGCAAATTGCGGCAGGCTCTCCGCCTGCGGCGGACACGGAGTGCCATCAGGCATCAATGACTGACATAACCACGATAGATGACGAGCCTGCGAAGGCTCCAGGCGGCGATTCCGGCAAGCCTGGGCGCGCGCCCCTGTTCAGCATGCGCAACAATGCGCCACTGCGCGTGCTGGGCTTCGTGGTCGTCGTTGCATCGGTGCTGATGTCGTCCATCTCGTTCCTGATCCTGTCAGGCACCACCAATATCGAACCTTCCACGACGGTGTGGACCATCATCTGGATCGTCACAGGCGTGCTGGTGCTGCTGGTGATCGCCCTGGTGGTGACCGAGGCGATGCTGCTGATCCAGGCAAGGCTGCGCAGGCAGGCCGGCGCCGGGTTGCAGATCCGCATGGTGACTATGTTTGCCCTGGTGGCGGCAATTCCGGCAGCCATTGTCGCCGTGGTGGCAACGATCGCCCTCAACCAGGGGCTCGACCAGTGGTTCAGCGAGCGGACGCGCGCCATGGTGGAGAGTTCGCGGCTGGTGGCGCGATCCTACATGCTCGAGCACGCGCAGGTGCTGCGCGATGACGTGATCTGGACCGCGACCGAGCTCGAGCAGGCCAAGGCAACCTATGATACCGATCCCGAGCGGTTCCAGGGCATCCTGACCGCCCTGGCGGTGACGCGCTCACTGCCGTTCACCTCGCTGGTCAACGCCAAGGGCGAGACGCTGATGCGGGCCCAGATCGCGGTGAAGGGCGCCTATCCCAAATTGCCCGAGGGAATCACCGTGGGGCTGGTGGAGGGGATTCCAGCGGCGATTGCGCCCGGGCGGGTCAATCTTGTCGGGTCGGTGATCAAGCTGCGGGGCTATGACGACACCTATCTGTTCGTGGCGCGGCCGGTGGAAGCCGAAGTGCTCGAATATATGCGGCTGACCGATGAGAATATCACCGAGTACCGGCAATATGCCTCCAAGCGGCTGGTGTTTCAGATCACCTTCACCATCATGTATGTGGGCCTTGCCGTGGTGCTGCTGCTGGCGGCGCTGTGGATCGGCATCGCGCTGGCGAACCGCTTCGTGGACCCGATCCGCAATCTGATGATCGCCTCCACCCGGGTGCGGGGCGGCGATCTGGATGTGCAGGTGCCGGTGCAGGAGGGGCGGGGCGATCTTCGCGATTTGTCCAACGGCTTCAATCGGATGACGCAGCAACTTAAACATCAGCGTGAGGCCCTTCTGGCGGCCAATGAGATGAACGAGAAGCGTCGCCAGTTCACCGAGGCCGTGGTGGAAGGCGTGTCGGCCGGCATT
>CAXBKI010000020.1:0-14030 GCA_963975955.1 uncultured Devosia sp. | reverse complement strand
ATAGGCCGCATTGGCCAGATCGAGCCCCAGGGTGATCCGGTGCCCGGGACCGCCGGCGAAATCACCCGAAGCCCTGGCGCTGAGCAATATCTTGCCGGCGGTGCACCAGATCACCGTCTCGGGCCCCATGGCGTCGACGACGGTTATGGTCGCCTCGACTTCGGGAAGGCCCGTATTGCTGCCGACGATTACCTGCTCCGGCCGCAGGCCTGCAATGACCGCCGGCTCGCCGCCAGGGTGCACCCGGCCCGGCAGGTCGACGTCTGCCAGATCCGAGCGGAAGGTGACGCCGTCGTCGGTCTTGATCCACTGGCCGCCGATAAAATTCATCGCCGGTGAGCCGATGAACCCGGCCACGAAAAGATTGGCCGGCCGCTGGTAGATCTCCTTGGGCGTGGCCAGCTGCTGGATCACGCCGTCCCGCATGATGGCGATGCGATTGGCCAGTGTCATCGCCTCGACCTGGTCATGGGTCACATAGACCATGGTGGAGCCCAGTTCCTGGTGGAGCTTCTTGATCTCGACCCTCAGTTCAGTGCGCAGCTTGGCATCAAGATTTGAGAGTGGTTCGTCGAACAGGAAGATGTCGACGTCGCGCACGAGCGCGCGCCCGATGGCCACACGCTGCCGCTGACCGCCTGACAACTCCGATGGGCGGCGCTTCAGATAGGGTTCGAGCTGCAGGATGGCGGAGGCGCGCGCCACTCTGCTGGCAATTTCTTCCTTGGCGACGCCTGCCACCTGCAGACCGAAACTGAGGTTCTTCTCGACATTCATGTTGGGGTAGAGCGCATAGGACTGGAACACCATGCCGATCCCGCGATCCTTGGGATCGGCCCAGGTGACGTTGTGCTCGCCAATCCAGATTTCGCCGCGGGCCAGCTCCGTCAGGCCCGCAATGGCATTGAGCAAGGTGGACTTGCCGCAGCCCGAGGGCCCCAGAAGCACCAGAAACTCGCCCGGGGCGATCTCCAGGTTGAGATCCTTGACGACGGCGGTCGAGCCATAGCCGATATCGATCGAGCGCAGGGAAACGGGAACAGGCATATAGATCAACCTTTGACGGAGCCGGCGGTGATACCGCGAACGAACCAGCGCCCGGAGACGAAATAGGCGACCAGCGGCACCAGCGCCGTCAAAACGGTCGCTGCCATGTGCACGTTGTATTCGCGCTGTCCGGTGGTGGTCGTGACGATGTTGTTGAGCTGCACGGTCATGGGCAGATTGTCGCGTCCGGCAAAGACCAGACCGAGCAGGAAGTCGTTCCAGATGCCGGTCATCTGCATCAGCCCGGCCACGATGAGCATGGGCAGGGACAGCGGCAGCATCAGGGATGCGAAAATCCGCCAGAACCCGGCACCATCCACCCGCGCCGCCTTGAACAGCTCGATCGGGATCGACGCATAATAGTTGCGGAACAGCAGCGTGGTCAGCGGCAGGCCGAAGACGACATGCACCAGGACGATGCCGGGCAGCGAATTATAGAGCCCCAGGGCGGCCGTGGCCCGCACCATGGGAAACAGGAATATCTGCAGCGGAATGAACCCGCCAATGGTTATCGCCGCAAAAAGGATCTTGCCCCCGGGGGGGCGCCAGAAGGACAGGGCATAGCCGGTAATGGCGCCGAGCAGCACCGAGAGTATCGTCGCCGGCACGGTGATCTTGACCGAGTTCCAGAAGCCGACGCTGACGCCCGTGCAATTGACACCGGCACAGGCACTCGACCACGCCGTGATCCATGCCGACCAGTCGAACACATGCGGCAGCGCGAAAATCTGCGCCGAGCGGATTTGCTCCATGCTTTTGAACGAGGTCATCAGCATCACATAGGCCGGCAGCAGGAAGAACAGACCGGCCACGACAAGGAAGGCATAGAGCCCGATCCGGCCTGGCGTCACGCGCGCGGGCCTGGGACCATTGGCATTTTGCGGGAAAGCATCGCGCATCAGATTGTCCCCGCTCGGCGGCGCGCCCAGATATCGCGGGCGTAGAGAATGGGAATGGTGACGGCCATGACCGTGACGAGCATCACCGTGGCTGCGGCGGTCGCCAGTCCGAGATCCTGGCGGGCAAAAAGGCTGTCCATGATGAACTTGGCCGGCACTTCGGTCGATTGCCCGGGGCCGCCATTGGTCAGCGCCACGACGAGGTCGAACGTGCGCACCGCGCCCATGGTCAAAAGCATGAAGGCCGTGACAATCGAGGGGCCCAGTTGCGGCAGGACGATCGACACATAGGTCCGCCAGAGCGGAATGCCCTCGATCCGGGTGGCGCGCCACAGGTCCCCGTCGACCCCGCGCAACCCTGCCAGCATGAGCACCATGACCAGGCCCGCGCTCTGCCAGATGCCGGCCAACGCCACGGCATAGATCGCCATGCTCGATTTCGTGGTCCAGTCGAAGGTGAACCAGGTCCAGCCGGCCGCGCGCATTGTCGCCTGGATGCCGATTTCCGGATTCATCAGCCATTGCCACATGAGGCCGGTAACGATGAACGAGAGTGCGTAAGGATAGAGGAAAACGGTGCGCCACATGTTTTCAAAGCGCACATGCCGGTCGACCGCTATCGCCAGCAGGAAACCCACGATCAGCGAGCCGACCACATAGACGACGCCGAAGGTGAGCAGGTTCTGGATCGAAATCGTCCAGCGGGCGGTGCCGAACAGCCGCGCATACTGCGCGAACCCGACGAACTCGTTCGAGGGCAGCATGCGCGAATTGGTCAGCGACAGCTGCACCGTCCAGACCGTGGTGCCCAGATAGACGAGCAGGATGATCAGCCACGCCGGTGCAAGCGCCCCAAGGGCGGCAACCGGCAGGCGCAGCCTGCCGGTTGCCCGGTTGCGAGCCGGGCTGAACGCGGAGTTGCGCGCAGCCGGTTGGTCAGCCATTGGCGAAAGCCGCCTTGTACTGCTCGATGAAGCTCTCGACACTCATGGAAGGGTCGGCGAAATAGGCGCCCACGGCATCCTTGAAGCCGCCATTGATGGCCGGCGACAGCGTCATGGCCGAGTCGAGAACGATCTTGTCCGCCTTGACCAGGGCGATGGCTTCCTGCGCGCAGACATCAAAGCCGCTGGTGTCGATATCGGTGCGGATCGGCACCGAGCCCTTGATAACCGAGAACTCGGCCTGCACCGTGGGGTCGAGCACGACCTCGGCGAGCAGGGCCTGCGCGGCATCCTCATCGGCATTGCCGGTCTTGGGGAAGCTGAAGGCGTCGGCCAGCGTGATCAGGGAGTCGCTGCCCGGCACCAGGGCGCAGCCATAGTCGGTCCCGGCCACTTCGCCGGCCGTCGAGAACTCGCCCTTGATGAAGTCCGAGAGCAACTGCACGCCTGCCTCGTCCTTGATCACCATGGCAGTGGCGTCGTTCCAGTTGCGGCCGGGCGCGCCGGCATCGACATAGTCGCGCAGCTTGCCGAACGTCTCGACCGCCTGGGCAAATTCCGGCGTATCGATGACCGAGAGATCGCCATCGGTGTAAAGTCGGGTGAACGCCTCCTCGCCGATGACCGACAGCACGACGCCGTGGAAGACGATGCCTTCCTGCCAGGACTGTCCGCCCCAGGCGATGGGGGTGATGCCCGCGGCCCTGATCTTGTCCATTGAAGCGAAAAATTCGTCCCAGCTCTTGGGTGCCTCGGCGATGCCGGCCTTTTCGAACACCGGCTTTGAATAGAACATCCAGTTGCCCGCATGCATGCCTGTCGGGGCCATGTAGACCTTGCCATCGACAGTGATGGCATCGAGCACTACCTGCGGCACCACGCCTTCCGGCACGGCGGCATGGTAGGCGGCATCGATATCGTTCATCAGGCCCTGGGCGATCAGTTCGGTCACTTCCGGGCCGGCAACGGCGGTCTTTGCCGTTGGCGGGTCTCCCGCCAGAAGGCGGCTGATATAGGCGGCGTTGGCGCTCTCAAAGCCGGCGACCGACCAGTCGACCCACTTGCCGCCCTTGGCGGTGAAGGCATCGACGATGACCTTGACGGCAGCAGCTTCGCCGCCCGAGGTCCAAGAATGGGCAACTTCGGCCGTAAGGTCCTGGGCCTGGGCGGTGGAAACCAGAAGCAGGGCCGTCAGGCCTGGGAGGAGTAGACGCATGGAAAGTCCTTCCTTGGTGTTCAAAAGCCGAGCGGGGCTGCTGGCTTCAACCGATGATGGGGAGCAGGGCGGTCTCGACGAACTGTCGTGACGCGATCATTTCGGAGAGCGGATCGGCTGCGGCATCCAGCTCAAGCACGGCCCAGCCGGAGATATTGTGGTCCCGGTACATCCGGGCCCAGGCCGGCCAGTCCACCCGCCCCGCGCCCAGCCGGCAGAAAAAGGCCTGGTGGCTTTCGTGAATGCCGCCGTCGATCGGAATGTCGAACGGCATGACGCCCGTTGCGTCCTTCCAGTGGGCAACGACAAGCCGCTCGATATGGCGCGTCGTCACCGCCACCGGATCGGCGCCCGAACCCAGCAGGTGGGCGGCATCCGGGCAGAACCCGACATAGAGCGGATCGGTCGCGAGCATGAAGAGATCGACGTCGCGCCCGGTGCAGAAGACCGAGTGCGCCTCGGTATGAAGCGCCAGGCGGACACCCTGGCGCAGCGTCATGGCGCCCAATTCGTTGAGCACCTCGCCGAGGCGCTGCGCATAGGCGATATCGACGATGAGCGGATTATCGCCATCCCGCGTGCGGCGCATGGGCAGGCCGACGACCATCGCATCGCCACCACAGGCCTTGATCACCTCGGCATACCGCTTTGCAAGGTCGAAGAGCTTGGCGCGCACGGCCGGATCGGCAATGTCGCTGCCATGTTCGAGATCGGCAAAAAAGCCGCTGGCGAGGGTGAGGCCGCGCTCGCCCATCGCTTTCGAAAAGCCCTCCGTCGATCCGAAGGTCTTGAGCGCGTGCTGCCAGTTGAACGGCGAGAACGTGGGTTCAATGCCGGTCAATCCGGCAGAAGCCACCGTGTCCAGCATCCGGGACCAGAACAACTCCGGCTTCTCGGCAGAGAGAGTGAAAATGTCCTTATGATTGTTCACATCCCAGAACTGTGGATGAAAGAACGTTACAAGATCAACTGCCAGCTTTATCTTTTCCGACATCAGACAATAAGACTCCATCTCGCCGAAACGACGAGTTTTGAGCGTGATATTTTCTTGACCCCTCGGTCAGAAACCAGTTGGCAATCGATTGCCAATGAAATATTGATTGCACATGGCGTTTTCTTGCGCAAGCGCAAAAAGGTGCCCCTCGATTAAGCAGTGCTATGCGTTTGACCGAGCTTGGTTTTTGGCGGCAAGAAGGCGGAAGGAGGTATGGCAATGAGCAAAAAATCAGCATCAGAGCGACCCTATGCACCGTCTATTGCCGATGTCGCGCGCGAGGCCGGGGTTGCCGCCTCCACCGTCAGCCGCGCCCTGACCATGCCCGGCCGCATTGCCGAGCCCACGCGGCTCAAGGTCGAGGCGGCGGCACGCAAACTTGGTTACGCCGCCAACCAGGCCGCCCGCAATCTGCGCATCGGCCAGACGCGCACGATCATGGTCGTCCTTCCCGACGAGCTCTACATCGGCGCCTCGCAAACCGTTCTCGAAGTGCTGCGTTCGGCGGCGCAGGCATTGACGGAAAAGGGCTATTCGCTCGTCATCGCCAATGTTTCGCGCGAGACGCAAACCGACGAGCACATTCTCGCGCTGGCCTTTGGCGGCACCATTTCCGGCGTCCTGCTCATGGCGACGCCGGTGCCCAGCGTTGGCGAGCGCAGTCTGTTGCAGGCTGGCCTGCCGGTCGTCTCGCTGCACTTCGACATGAGCGGGCAGAACATCCCGAGCGTGATCAGCAATGATCGCGAAGCCATCGGCGAGGCAGTAAGCGCCCTCGCCGCCAGGGGTCACCGCCGCTTCGCCTATATCCACGGGCGCCGGGACAATTACCACGACATCGAGCGGCTGCGCGGCGTCAGGGAAGCCCTTGCGCGCAGCGGCATATCACCCTCGGACCTCCAGACCATGCAGGGCGATTTCGGCTTCACCGGTGGCATTGATTCTGGTCAATACTTCCTGTCGCAGCAGCCGAAGGATCGCCCGACGGCCGTCGTCTGCGCCAATGACGACACCGCCATCGGCTTCATCAAGACGATAATCGACAGCGGCCTCAGCGTGCCCGGTGACGTGTCCGTGGTCGGATTCGACGGTGCCTCGGTGGGCGCCTTCATGACCCCGAGCCTGTCAACGGTGCAGCAATCGACCGCCGAAATGGGCCGCATGGCTGTCGATCTCGTCACCGAGATGGCCCTGGGCGAACTCCCCGAGCCGCCCCTGCGCACCGAGATCCCATGCCAGCTCGTGCTGCGCCAGAGTGTGCGCCCGCTCCTTTCCGAGGATGGGAACCCGACATCGTGACGACATCATCCGCATCTGCAGGCAAGGCCGTCATCGGCACCTTCTTCCATGCTCCCAGGCCCGATGGCCTCGAGGTGCTGGCCGATGTGATGATCGTCATCGACGATACCGGCGCGATAACCGCGGTCATCGGCCCCGATGACGCAAACAGGCCCACCATGGAAGCTGCCGCGACCGAGCTGACCCGGCTCCCCAAAGGCACCTATGGCCTGCCCGGCATGGTCGATCTCCATGTCCATGCGCCTCAATATCCCCAGCTCGGTCTCGCCCTCGATGAGCCGCTCGAAGTCTGGCTCGGCAAATATACCTTCCCGCTGGAAGCCCGGTATGCCGATCTCGCCTTCGCGAGCGAACGCTACGCGGTGCTCGTCGACGACCTGCTGGCCAGCGGCACGACCACCGCGCTCTACTTCGCCACCCAGGATCGCGAAGCGACCAGGCTGCTGGCCGATATCTGCATCGAAAAGGGCCAGCGCGCCCTGGTCGGCAAGGTCGTGATGGATGACCCGGCCGCCTGCCCGGAAAATTATCGCGACCAGAATACGCAGGCGGCCATCGACGATACGCGCGCCGTCATCGACCACATCCGCCGCCACCCGGACAATGGGGCGGCCCGCGTTCTGCCCGTGGTCACGCCGCGCTTTATTCCATCCTGCACCGACCAGACGCTCAGGGAACTGGGCGCTCTTGCCGCAGAATGCGGTTGTCACGTGCAGACGCATTGCTCGGAAAGCGACTGGGCGCACGGCCATGTGCGGGCGCGCTTCGGAATAACGGATGCGGCGGCCCTTGATGGCTTCGGCCTTCTGACGCGCCGCACGGTGCTGGCGCACAGCAATTTCCTGAGCCTGGACGACATGGACCGGCTGGCGCGGCGCGGCAGCGGCGTCGCCCATTGCGCCCTCTCCAACATCTATTTCGCCAACAGCGTCTTTCCCCTGCGCACCGCACTCGAACGGGGCGTCCATGTCGGCCTTGGCACCGACATTTCCGGCGGCCCATCCTCCTCCATGTTCAATGCCTGCCTGACCACCGTACAGTCGTCGCGCATGCTCGAGGAGGGCGTCGACCCCGCCCTGCCCGCACACCAGCGTGGTCGCCCGGGGTCGGCGGTCAACCTCGTCACCGCCTTTCATCTGGCCACCGCCGGCGGCGGCAAGGCGCTCGACCTGCCGATCGGCAGCTTTGCCGTCGGGCAGCGTTTCGACGCCATGGCGATAGACACCACCGCTATCCAGGGCGGCATCCGCCTGTTCGGCCTCGCCGACCCCGCCGCCATCTTCGAAAAGATCCTCTACGGCACGACCCGGGCCAATATCGACACCGTATGGGTCGATGGCCAAGTCGTGGCCGGCAACAGGGCCGCCTAGTCACCTCCAGCACATCGAAAGTCTTCGCATATGTCCGCACCGCAATACGACGTAATGATTGTCGGCTCTGGCCCCTCCGGCTCCTTTGCCGCCAGGGAACTGACGGCGCATGGTCTCAAGGTGGTGCTGCTCGAGGCGGGCCCGGAAATTGGTCCCAGGGACTTCGATGCGCAAAAGACCATCCGCCAGTCCGACATCAATCTGCGCCAGCGCGCCAAGGCGACGCTGACCGGCCAGGGCGTGCAGTCCCGCGCCGTCTATTTCGACATGCGCATGCGCCACCTGTTCGTCAATGATCGTCAAAACCCATACACCACCCCGGCGGACGCCCCCTTCGTGTGGATTCGCGGCCGCCAGGCCGGTGGCCGCAGCCATGTGTTCGGCCGCTGCCTGCTGCGCTGGACCGATGACGATTTCCGCATGCGCTCGCGCACCGGCAAAGGCGAGGACTGGCCGATCGACTATGCGGCGATAACCCCCTTCTACGAGGAAGTGGAAGAGTGCCTGGGCATCTATGGCCGACAGGACGACGTCCCCACCCAGCCCGACAGCATCTATACCCATGAAGCCAGGCTTACCCTGGCAGAGCAGCAGTTCAAGGCCGACCTCGAGGCCAGATGGCCGGAGCGCAAGGTCATCTCCTGGCGCTATATCGGTCCCGAACCGACACGCGTGCTTCGTCCCCTGCGCGAGGCCATCGCCAGCGGCAATCTCGACATCCGCTACAACACCATCGCCAGCCGTGTGCTGACCGACCCCGCGACAGGCCGCGCGACCGGTGCCGAAGTTATCGACAGCAGGACGGGCGCCCACGCCACGATCACCGCCTCTGCCGTGGTTCTGTGCGCCTCGCCGGTGGAAAGCATCCGGCTCATGCTCAATTCCGCCTCGCCCCGCCACCCGGCCGGGCTGGGCAACAGCTCGGGCCTGCTCGGTCGCTATTTCATGGACCAGTTGCCCTGCGTCGCGACCGGCAGCTATCTCAAGGCCAAGGGCGCCGCGCCCGCCGATACGGCGCCGGCCGACCCCTTCTACGGCCCCTCGGGCGGCATCTTCGTGCCCCGCTTTGTGGGCCCCAACGGAGAGGCCGCCAGCGATTTCAACTATCAGGGCAGCATCGGCCGCTATCCCACCGGCAAGTCGGGCGATGCACGTCTCTCCTTCTTCGGCTTCGGCATCATGCAGCCCGACTACGAGAACAGGGTGAGCCTGGACCGCCGGGTAAAGGACGCATGGGGAATTCCTGCCCCCCATATCCGCTGCAAGATGAGCGACATCGACCGCAAGACGCTGGAACGCGAAGTCGAGACGCTGACCGAGATCGTCGAAGGCACCGGTGGCGAACTCGAATTTGTGGGGTCACCCCTCGGCCTCATCGAAAAAGGTCGCGGTGCCTATCCGGAGGCCAACCCGATCAGCCGCTTTCTCTTCCGCACCATGTTCACCAAGACGATGATCATGGGTGCCGCCATCCACGAGGCAGGAGGCGCGCGCATGGGTTCGGCTCCCGACAATTCCGTCTTGGACGAATGGAACCGCAGCTGGGACGTCCCCAACCTGCTGGTCACCGACGCCAGCGCCTTCCCCACCAGCGGCATTGCCGGAACCACGCTGACCATCATGGCCATGACCGTCCGCGCCTGCCGAAGCCTGGCCGCCGACCTGAAGCGGGCTTGAGCTCAAGAAGAGCCGTACGCGGGGCTGCCGGTGCCTGAAAGGGCCGCGGCGGCCCCTTATGCATCCATTTATCACGTGGCCCGTTGGGACCCTAGAGGCGTCGCATTGTGCGGCGCGGAAAATGGAGGAAGCACCATGGCAGCCGGACAACAAAGCGGTAGCGGCGCGATGACGAATCTGGACGACGAAAAGGTGCGCAAGAACGACATCCTGAGCAATCGGGACAAGTCTCAGAGGCGCCCGGGCCAAAGCCTGGACAGTACCGGCGTGCAGATCGACGAGTACAAGGACGTACCGAGCAACCAGCGCCCCAGAGGCGATGACAGGCCCGTGTCCGATAAACCGAAATCAGACGACTAGTTCGCTTTTGCCCCGACCGGCCTGCCCGGACGCGGCAGAGCTGACATTGCAATATTTCAGCAGGAGACCCATCATGGCCGAACTGGACCAGGAAAAGATCCGCATCCTCGCATACCAGCTCTGGGAGCGCGACGGCTGCCCCGAGGGCAAGGACGACGACTACTGGCATGCAGCGGTGAAATTGCTGTCGGACGAAAGCCACGCGCAAGATCCGCAGGACCCACAGGATCCCGCAGAACCCGCCGTCGTCGTCCCCATTCCGCCCACGCGGATCTGACGGTCAGCACGCCGACATCAGCACATTGACGCCGGCCTCAGCAGATTCGATGGCGGATGTTTTCTCGCGCATCTGCCGTCGGCGGCGCTAGTCTGGCAAAGCGTCCTTTTGCACCTTTCCCGTGCGCTGCAGATAGGTGGCCGCCGTGCTGCACAGCAGCGCCCAGGCCGCGCCGAGGCTCCAGCCCGCCAGCACATCGCTGGGGTAGTGCACGCCCATATAGAGCCGGCTCACCCCAACCAGCAGCGTGAGCAGAAGCGCCGTGCCGATGGTGAAAAAGCGCAGCGCCCGCGTCGGGGCAAACCGCGACAGCACCGCACCGAGCGTCAGGAAGGTAACGGCGGACAGCATGGCGTGTCCGCTGGGAAAGCTGGCGGTGAACTGTTCGGACATGGTGGTCAGGTCGGGCCGTGGCCTGTCAAAGCCCATCTTGAGCAGCGTGCTCAAGATGGTACCCCCGATCACCGAGAAGACGACCAGCACGGCTTCGCTGCGCATGCGGGCCAGCAGCAGATAGCTGCAGACACCCAGCACGATCAGGCCCAGCAGCGAAAAGCTGCCAAGCGCGGTTATGTCGCGTACCATCTCGTGCAGCCACAGCGGACCGATGGTCCTGTCGACATTGGCCGGGTCGCGAAACAGCATCAATATGGTCTGATCGAAAGCTTCCAGCTCGCCCTCGATCATTTCGTCGGCGATGTGCAGAAAAGCCAGGATCAGGCCGCCGATAATGGCAATGGACGCCAGTAGCTGGGCCTCGCCGGTCACAAATCCATGGAGACGGCGATAGGTGGGGGACTGAACCAGTCGATCGAGCATGTGACGCTTTCCTTGTACGTTGAATGCAACGTCCATCCGCCGCGCACGTTCCACTGCAGCACCCCACCGGGTACCGGACCAATGCACCATGACCGACCAGTCTTACTATGTCATTCTTAATGCCAATGCCGGCACCGCCCACGCCACGGGGGTTACCGCCGAAATGGTGGCTGACCTGTTTGAGGCCAATGGGCTGACGGCAACCATGGAGGCGAACCACGACCGGGACCTGGCCAGCCGTATCGCGGACGCCATGGCGAGCGAAGCGCAGACCATCGTAGCGGCCGGGGGGGACGGCACCATCACCGCGGTGGCGGCAGCCCTGGTCGATACCGACAAGAACCTCGCGATCTTGCCGCTCGGCACGGTGAACGCCCTGGCCAAGGATCTCAATATTCCGCTCGATCTGTCCCAGGCGGTAGCGGCCCTGGCCACGGGCCGCGCCCACCAGATTGATGTCGGTGAGGTCAATGGCCGGGTATTCCTGCACAAGGTCGTGGTCGGCTTGATCCCCGAGCTTGCAGCGGGCCGCGAACACATCCGGGGGCGCCACACGCTCTCGGCAAAGATCGGCTTCATGCGGTATTTCTTCCGTCGATTGACCCGGGCCCGGCGAATCGCTGTTGCCATCGAAACCAGTACGGGCGAGCGGCGCGTCGAGCGGGTGCAGGCCATAGCGGTGGCGAGCAATGCCTATGACGAGGGGCCGGGCCAGATCTTCGCCCGCCACCAGCTCGATCAGGGCACGCTGACGCTCTATGTGCTGCGCCACCTGACGGTGATTGATTTCTTTCGCCTGACGACGGGCATGTTGCTGGGCCGCTGGCGCAGCGACGAAGCCCTGTGGATAGAAAGCGTCAAGGGCGTGACGATCGACGCGCACAAGTCCATGCTCAACGTCATGTTCGATGGCGAAGTCGAGACGTTTCAGACACCGTTCAATTTCACGATCAGGCCGCGGGCGCTTTCGGTGATCGTGCCGGCCGTCACCGTCGAGCCAGCGGCGGCAGCATGAGAATACTGCACATTTCAGATCTGCATTTCGGCCATCACGATCCGGCGCTGGCAAAGGGCTTTTCCGCCGACATCAACGCGCAGAAGCCCGACCTGATTGTGGCCAGCGGCGATTTTACCCAGATCGGCATCAAGCAGGAATTCGAGCAGGCACGCGAATTCCTCGACGAACTCGAGGCTCCGGTATTTGCCGTGCCCGGCAACCATGATGTGCCCGCGGTCAACATCCTGCGCCGGTTCTTCAATCCCTACGGGTTCTACCGCCGGTATATCGCGTCGGACCTTGAGCCGTTTCTGGAAATGGATGGCGTGGCGCTGGTGGGGATGCGTACCTCCCGCCGCGCTCGGCTGGAATGGAACTGGGGACACGGCACCATTTCACGCGGCCAGCTCGAGGACCTCGAGGAGCGCTTTGCCCAGGCATCACCTGACGCGGTGCGCGTGATCGTGGCGCATCACCCGCTGCTGTTCCCCACCGAGCCCATGGTCCAAAAGACCAAACGCGTCAAACGCGCCGACGATGCGCTCAAGACCTTTGCGGAGCTTGGCGTGCGGCTGGTGCTTTCCGGCCATTTCCATCTCTCCTATCTGCGCAAGCACCAGCCCGGTGCTTCGCCGCAACAGGGGGAAGCTCTGGGCGTGAGCCAGTCGCAGGTGGCGCCCATTCTGATCGCGCAGGCGTCATCGCCGCTCTCGACCCGCCTGCGCGGCGAGCCCAACGCCTATAACCTGATCGAAATCGGTCCCGATTCGATTGTTGTCGCCGTGCGCGAGTGGCGCGATGGCGGCTGGCACACCCGGGAAAAGGCAAGCGAGCCGACTTGAGCAGGCCCGGTCCCTGCCATCTTCCCGATGGCGGCAGCCCCACAGCCTTGCCCGCTTCTGCCACGGCAATATTCGGCGCCGATGAGTACCTAAAGAGCGTTCGGGCCGATCGTGAACTGGACGCGTTCGGCGGACCAGACGACCTCGGAATAGCCAATGGGCCTGTCGTCTAGATCGACATCGATCTTGATCGTGACAATCACCGGGTGATCGGGGGACTGTTCGAGCGCCACGGACTCCGCACGCAGTGCAGGCCGCGAGATGAAAGTTGTGTCCCGGCGCAGATAGTCGCTGATGCCGCTCGCCGCATAGACCTTGGTGACCGACAGGCCACTGCGGCGTTGCGCGACCATGTCGGGAAACCGCGCTGCGGGATGCCAGGCTGTGCCCAGGCTGATCGGCACGCCATCTGCCCGGCCCAGCGCCTTGAAGCAATGGACCTGGGATTGCGGCTGCAGATCAAGGGCGCGGGCCACTTCAGCGGGTACATCCACCGTGTCTGCGGAAAGCAGACTGCCCGAGCCGATCATGCCTTGATCGCTCAAATTCTGGCTGAAGCGGGTGCGCGTGCCGATATTGTATTGCAGGACGGCCTTCTCAGCCACGAAAGTACCCGAGCCCTGCCGGATACGCAGGCGTCCTGAGCCGGCCAAGGCAGCCAGTGCCCGTCGCAAGCTGTGGCGGCCGACATTGAAGCGCTCGCACAGTTCGGGTTCGGTGGGGAGCTTTTCCCCGGGCAACAATCGGCCTGCCGCAATATCAGCGGTCAGTGCGGTCTCAACCTCTTGCCATTGTCCGATGCGCGAAGGCAATTTGGGCACTCCCGTTAGCTGGCTTGCCCGAGCTGGCAATCGGCCGGTTGGTAGTGGGCGATTGTGAACGTTCGGTGACAGTCAGCCTGCGTGCTCGGCTTCTGCAGTGCGGACAACGTCCTGCAAGGCCATGCTGGCGATTGATGCGGGCGGAACCGGACCAAGCACCCTGACCTGCTCGGCGCCAAGGCGTGCCGCAAAATCCATGGACTGGTGCAAGGCCCAGCCCGACACCATCCCATGCAGCAGACCGCCGGCATAGGCATCTCCCGCGCCGGTGGTGTCCACCACATCTGTTACCGCCTGCGCGGGCCGAAGCAAGCGCTGCCCGTCGCGCAGCAGGGCGTCGGCTCCGCGGGCGCCATGGGTAACAACCAGCCACTCGGCTGCCTGGCCGTTGGCCGTGTTTGGGAAATCCGGAACAGCCTCGAGCGCATCATGGGCAGCGATGAGCCCGTTGGCCCGGGGCGCGGGGAA
>CAXBKI010000019.1:0-14071 GCA_963975955.1 uncultured Devosia sp. | reverse complement strand
GGCATTTTCCTGATCAGCCATGATATCCACGACGTGTTCGATCTGGCCGACCGTGTGGTGGTGATGAAGAACGGGCAGGTGGTTGGCAGCGCGCGCACCAGTGACGTCACCAAAGACGAGGTGCTCGGCATGATCATTCTGGGCAAGGTGCCGCCAGGAGCGCAGCCAGGGCCGGGGGCGATCGCCGCAGAGGTTTGACGACGGTGCGGCGGCGGCGCATGGTCGCGCCGTGACCGTTTCGAGGTATCCATGGCGCGCCTATCTGCCGACAGACTGAAGCCGCATTTCTCCGTCCGTCACCGACCGTTCTACCTGGCGTGTGGCGTCGGCCTGGTCGCCTTCCTGCTCTCATTCTGGCTGTTGCGGGCCAGCGCCGTCGGGATAGGCGGCAATGGCCTGTTCATCGCCTATCTGAGCATGGTCTTTTTCAAGCTCAAGCGGCTGACGCCTGACTTCCTGACCAAGCACGCGCGCGAGGAGGATGCGCCGGTGGGCGGCATCTTTCTTGTTGCGTTCTCCGTTGTGGTGGTGTGCACGGTTTCAATGTTTCTCAGTCTGAATGGCAGCGGACCGACCAATCTGCTGGATGTCGGGTTGTCGGTGGTCTCGGTGCTGCTCGGCTGGTTCACCATCCACACCATGGCAGCGCTGCACTATGCTTACGAGTATTACGAGGCGCCGCCCGAGCCCCCCAAGAAGGGCGAGCCGGACGTCACCGGCGGCCTGGTATTTCCTGGTGAGGACGAGCCCGATGGCTCGGCATTCCTGTACTTTGCCTATGTGATGGGCACAGCGGTCGCCACCTCGGACGTCAAGGTCACCTCCAACGCCATGCGACGTCGGGTGATGATCCACGGCACCTTCGCGTTTTTCTTCAATACCGTCATTCTGGCCGCGACGGTCAACGTTGTTTTGAGCCTGGGCGGCAGCTAGAGCGGTTGCTCCAGCGGACATGTCGTGCGAAGTCTGCGACCAGATCAAGCCAGGAGAATCCCAGCATGAAAACCCGTGCCGCAGTGGCCTTTGAAGCCGGCAAGCCGCTTGAAATCGTCGAGCTTGACCTCGATGGCCCCAAAGCCGGCGAGGTGCTTATCGAGATCAAGGCGACCGGCATTTGTCATACGGACGACTTCACCCTTTCCGGTGCCGATCCGGAGGGGCTGTTCCCGGCCGTGCTGGGGCATGAAGGCGCCGGCGTGGTGGTTGAAGTTGGGCCCGGGGTCACGAGCCTGAAAGTGGGGGACCATGTGATCCCGCTCTACACACCCGAGTGCCGGGAATGCTATTCCTGCCGTTCAGGCAAGACCAATCTGTGCACCGCCATCCGCTCGACCCAGGGCCAGGGGCTGATGCCGGACGGCACATCGCGGTTCTCGCTCAACGGCAAGCCGATCTTTCACTATATGGGCTGCTCGACATTTTCGAACTTCACGGTGCTGCCCGAGATTGCGGTGGCCAAGATCGATGCAGCGGCAGCCTTCGACAAGGTCTGCTATGTCGGCTGCGGCGTCACCACGGGCATTGGCGCGGTCATCAATACCGCCAAGGTGGAAATCGGCGCGACTGCCGTGGTCTTCGGCCTGGGCGGCATCGGGCTCAATGTCATCCAGGGTCTGCGCCTGGCCGGCGCGGACATGATCATCGGCGTCGATCTCAACAACGACAAGAAGAGCTGGGGCGAGCGCTTCGGCATGACCCATTTCGTCAACCCGCGCGAAATCGAGGGCGATATCGTGCCGCATCTGGTCAACATGACCAAAAGGCGCGGCGATCTGATCGGCGGGGCCGACTACACCTTCGACTGCACCGGTAACACCACGGTTATGCGTCAGGCGCTCGAAGCCAGCCATCGCGGCTGGGGCAAGTCCGTAGTGATCGGCGTGGCTGGGGCAGGGCAGGAAATCTGCCAAGGGCCGCACCGATGTCCCCAAGATTGTTGACTGGTACATGAACGGCAAGATCGAGATCGATTCAATGATCACCCACACCTTGCGGCTCGAAGACATCAACAAGGGCTTCGAGCTGATGCGAGCCGGCGAAAGCATCCGCAGCGTCGTGGTTTACTAGCCACGCCCAACCTCGTCGCTCGGCGGGCACTTTGTGAGGTCTGTTTCCAAATCTCAGCAGACCTCACCCTGAGTCTGTCGCGCAGATGAGAGTGCGCATAGGGACAATTGCATGAGCGAGCCGCAGATCTTTGTTGATGCCGATGCCTGCCCGGTCAAGGCCGAGGCGATGCGCGTTGCCGAGCGGCTCGGGCTGGTTGTCACGCTGGTCAGCAATGGCGGGGTGCGACCGTCGCGCGATCCCCTGGTCAAGGTCGTTGTGGTCGCCGCTGGGGCCGATGCGGCAGATGACTGGATCGTGGACAATGCCCGTGCCAATGACATCGTGCTCACGGCCGACATTCCCCTGGCAAGCCGCGCGATAGACAAGGGTTGCCACGTGCTGGGGTTCTCCGGCAAGGCCTTCACACCGGCCTCGATCGGCATGGCGCTGGCGATGCGTGATCTCAAGCAGCATTTGCGCGAAACCGGGGAAAGCAAAGGCTACAATGCCGGGTTCACCGCCGCCGACCGATCGGCCTTTCTCAGTGCGCTGGATACTCTGGGGCGTCGAGCTAAAGTACTGTCCGGTAAGTAGTTCTTAATATTTCGCGAGGGGAATATTAACCATAATCAGCAAGAACTGAGTACGTCACCAATCGTGCTGAGTTCAGTCCGTGCCCCTCTCGCGCTTCGCATTGTCGCTCGTACTGCTCGGCTCCGTTCTGGCGGGTTGCGCCAAGCCACCCAGCGAACAAAGCCTGATGGCCTACTCGATACCAAAGGTCTCTCCGGAGGTAACCGGATCGATCTCGGTCAGTGCCCAGCCGATCCTTGCGCAGCCCATGCCGGCGACGCTTTTTGCATCAGGGCATCTGGGTGGGCGGACCCTGGCGGTGGGGTCAACTGCCGATATCGTATTGCGGCCACGCGAAGTGGTGCTGACCTTTGACGATGGTCCGCGCGCGGGCAAGACCAATGAGATACTGGCAACGCTCGACAGTTTTGGGGTCAAGGCCACGTTCCTGATGCTGGGCTCGGCCGCGCAGGCCAACCCGGTGCTGGCGCAGCAGGTTGCCCTCATGGGGCACACCGTTGGCAGCCACACCTACAGCCATGTTGATCTTGGCACGCTGGATCGCCAGGAAGCGCTCGACGAAATTGCCAAAGGTGAGCACGCGGTAGCGGGGGCGCTCGCGGGCGCAGGGCAAAAGCTCTCGCCCTTCTTCCGATTTCCGTATCTGTCGCAGACGGGCTTCCTGCGGACCAGCATGATGCAGGGCAGCACGATCGTGCTGGATGTCGATATCGACAGCAAGGACTACTACAGGGAAAGCGCGGCGGTGGTGGCCGAGCGGACACTGGACCGCCTCGACCAGCGTGGCAGCGGCATCATTCTGTTTCACGATATCCACCAGCGTACGGTGGCCCTGCTGCCCGACTTCCTGAGTGCGCTGGAGCAGCGCGGCTATTCGGTCGTGCGGCTGGTACCCAAGGACACCGGTGTGTTCGGCCGCGACGTAATCACGGCCGATGCGCCGGCGTTGGACATGCTGCGATAACAGCCGATATTCGCGTTATCCCTGCATCGCCATGCCGGCAGAATGCATAGCCTTGGCTGTTGACGCCCAGCGGTGAGGCTGGGCTGCCATCTCTCGACATTTTTCGCGCCTGATCTCGCCAGCCGGGATTGCCCGAGAGGGCTCGTGGGTTTTTCAGCACAACCCATGCGCAGGCGGCAGGCTCTCGGCCCCACAAGCCATCGAACACTCTGGACGATCATTCAATCCACAGGCGACAGCGACTTTCTTGCCGACAGGCGTTGACAGGTCGTCGCGACAGACATATCAGATGCATAACTGAGATATTAGTTAGAAGATTGATATGTCTCCTACTACCGAGTTTCCATCTTTGCCTCTGCCGGACCTTGTGCGTTCGGACGAGCTTCCATCGGTTGGGAACATGTCCAACCGCATCTACGGCTTGCTGCGCAAACTGATCGTCGAGGTGAAGCTGCTGCCGGGCAGGGCGCTGTCGGAAAAGGAAATCGCGGCGTTGCTCAATGTCAGCAAGACCCCGGTGCGCGAGGCGATCATCCGCCTGTCGGAAGAAGGCTTTGTCTCCGTGGTGCCGCAGGGCGGAACCTATGTCGCGCCCATCGATGTGCAGCGCTACATGGAAGCCTGCTTCATCCGCTTCAAGCTGGAGGAGGGTGCGGTCATCGAGGCGACCAAGCGGCACAGCTTCGAAGACATTGCCCGGCTCAAGACCTGCCTTGCCGAACAGCGGACCGCTGCGCAGGAGGAGGCCTTTACCGAGTTCTTCCAGCTCGACGAGGAATTTCACCGCACCATCTTCGTCGCGGCGCGGCTGCCCGGTGCGTGGGGCGTGGTCAATCAGGCCAAGGGCGAGATGGACCGCATGCGCCACCTCAAGCGCGTATTTGCCGTGCGTCGAACCGAGCAGGTCATTGATGAACACGAGCAGATCGTGACGGCCATCGAATCCGGCGACGTGGATGCGGCGCACATGGCGGTGGCCCGGCATCTGGGTTCGCTCGAATCCAAGCTGGCCGAACTCTCCAAGAACCCGAAAATCTGGACCTACATCGAGCAGATAAATACCCGCGTGCCCAAAAAGCGCGCGCCGCGCGGGATCAAGACCGTCGCCGAATAAGACCGCTGCCCAATTGCCAAGGTCCTGAGGAGGAAACCTTTCTATGTCCGCAGTCGAGATCAATGACGTCGTCAAGCGCTATGGGGCGTTTGAAGTGGTGCACGGCATCAACCTCTCCATCCAGCCCAAGGAATTCGTCGTGCTGGTCGGCCCCTCTGGCTGCGGCAAGTCGACGACGCTGCGCATGGTGGCCGGTCTTGAAGATATTTCAGGCGGCACGGTCTCGATCGGGGGGCGTGAGGTCAACAAGGTCGCGCCCAAGGATCGCGACGTGGCCATGGTGTTCCAGAACTATGCGCTCTATCCCCATCTCGACGTGGGTGAAAACATCGCTTTTGGCCTGCGGGTCCGGCGTGAAAAAAAGGACGTGGTCAACAAGGCGGTGGCCGAAGCGGCCCAGATACTCGGGTTGACCGAGTATCTGCGCCGCAAGCCTGCCGATCTTTCGGGTGGCCAGCGCCAGCGCGTTGCCATGGGGCGCGCCATCGTGCGCAAGCCCAAGGTGTTCCTGTTCGACGAGCCGCTGTCCAATCTCGATGCCAAGCTGCGCACACATATGCGCGCCGAGATCAAACTGCTGCACCGGCGGATGGAGGCAACCAGCATCTACGTGACGCACGATCAGGTCGAGGCGATGACCCTGGCCGACCGGATCGTCATCATGAACAACGGCCATATCGAGCAGGTGGGTTCTCCCATGGAGGTGTTCCTCGAACCTGCCAATACCTTTGTCGCCGGCTTTATCGGATCGCCGCCGATGAACCTGATCGATGCCACGGTCGTCGCCGTGGACGGCAAGCTGCGCGGTGCGATCACCGGTGGTTCCACGCAGACACTGGCGCTACCGGACGAATTTGCGCGCAATGCCCACGCCGGGCAGGCGGTGAAACTTGGCATCCGGCCCGAAGCAATGCTGGTCGCGACCGATGTCGCGGAGGCCCTGGCGATCGATATCGACCTGGTCGAGCCGCTCGGTGCCGAAGCCCTGCTGCATGGCCGGGTGGACGGACAGCCCTTCATCGCCAAGGCGGAAACGCTTTCGGCCGTACACGACCTGGGCGGGCTCAAGCGGCTGGGGATCGATATCTCCCGAATGCATGTGTTCGATGCCGAGACCGGCCGCACCCTTAAATCCAGAGCGTGAGGGCAGGGTCATGGAAGATCGTATCCGCGACTATCTGAGAACCCTGGGGGAGGACCTGAGGCGGGACTGGCAGCTTTATCTGCTGCTGGCGCCGATGGTGATCTGGTTCGCGCTGTTCCTCTACAAACCCATGCACGGGCTGCAGATCGCCTTCAAGGATTTCTCGATCTTCCGGGGTGTTGATGCCAGTCCCTGGGTCGGGTTCGCCCATTTCCAGGAGCTGTTCAGCAACGGGCTGTTCATTCGCTCGTTCTTCAACACCATCACCATCAGTGCCATCGGCCTGCTTGTCGCCTTCCCGGTGCCGATCATTCTGGCGCTGATGTTCAACGAAGTGCAGAGCGTGGTGGCCCGGCGGTGGGCGCAGACGGTGGTCTATCTGCCGCACTTCATATCGGTCGTGATCGTTGCCGGCATCGTCATCAATTTCCTGTCGCCCTCGACAGGCGTGGTCAACCTCTTCCTCAGGTGGATCGGGCTCGAACCAATCTACTTCCTCACCCAGCCGGAGTGGTTCCGTCCGGTCTTCATCGGATCGAGCATCTGGAAGGAAGCCGGGTTTGAATCCATCGTCTACCTGGCGGCCATCGCCGGGGTCAGCCCGACACTTTACGAAAGTGCTCGTGTCGACGGCGCTTCGCGCTGGCAGATGATGTGGCGGATAACGCTGCCCTGCATCCTGCCGACCATTCTCATCATGCTGATCATCCGCATCGGCAATCTGGTGGAAGTGGGCTTTGAATACATCATCCTGCTCTACCAGCCCTCCACCTACGAGACGGCGGATGTGGTGTCCACCTTCATTTACCGTACCGGCCTGCAGGGCACTCAATACGACCTGGCGACAGCCGCCGGATTGTTCAACGCCGTCATCGCCTTCGTTCTCGTCTACTCGGCCAACCGGATAAGCCGGAAGCTGTCGTCGACGTCGCTGTGGTGAGGAGAAGATAAATGTCAGCCTTCAATCTCTATACGCGTGGCGACAAGATCTTCGGCTGGGTGAATGCGACTCTGCTGACACTGTTCGTACTCTCCACCCTCTATCCGTTCATCTACATCCTGGCAGTGTCGATTTCGTCGGGCGCAGCGGTCACTTCGGGCAGGGTGA
This sequence comes from uncultured Devosia sp., assembly GCA_963975955.1. Classification (GTDB taxonomy): domain Bacteria; phylum Pseudomonadota; class Alphaproteobacteria; order Rhizobiales; family Devosiaceae; genus Devosia. Next base: position 7,098 of record CAXBKI010000019.1, on the reverse strand, counting down.
CGTTCTTTCCGGTGGGGCTGACACTCGCCGCCTATGAGCGGGTGCTCTCGGACAAGATGTTCTGGGTGGCCTATGGCAACACCTTCATCTACACCTTCGGCGGCACGCTGGCGAGCCTTGCCATCATGATCCCGGGCGCCTATGCGCTGTCGCGCAAGCGCCTGCGTGGCCGCACCTTCTTCAACATCGCCATCGCGTTCACCCTCTGGTTCAACGCCGGGATGATCCCGTTCTTTCTCAACATGCGGGATCTCGGGCTGCTCGACAGCCGGCTGGGCATCATCATCGGCTTTGCCTGCAACGCCTTCAACGTGATCCTGCTGCGCAACTTCTTCGAGGCCGTGCCCAAGTCTTTCGAAGAAGCGGCAAAGATGGATGGGGCCAGCGAAATCCAGCTGTTGTGGAAGGTCTTTATTCCCCTGTCCAAGCCGGCCATCGTGACGGTTGCCCTGTTCTGCATCGTGTCACGCTGGAACGGCTATTTCTGGGCCATGGTCCTGCTGCGGGGCGAGGAGAAGATCCCGCTGCAAGTCTATCTCAAGCGCATCATCGTCGATCTCAATTCAAACGACGAGTTCGCCAGCAGCCTGCTCAATGCCCAATACTCGTTCGAGACAGTGACGGCCGCGATCATGGTCGCGTCGATCATCCCCGTCCTGATCATCTACCCCTATGCCCAGCGCTATTTCACCAAAGGCATCCTGCTGGGTGGCGTCAAAGAATAACTGCATCACAAGGGAGGAAACCTGTGTCCGCATTTCTGAAGAGCGTATCGAAACTGACCCTACTGGCCGCCCTGGCCATGACGGTGCCAAGCTGGGCGCAGGAGGCGCCAAAGATCAGCGAGGAACCGCTCGAACTCACGATCCATTTCCACTTCCGCGACAAATATGTCTACACGTAGGACTGGCCGGTAGAGCAGAAGGCCGCGGAGCTGACAAATATCCACGTGCGCAACGTGGCATCGCTGGCGACAACCAGCAGCCGCGACGCTTTCAACCTGCTCATCGCTTCAGGCAATCTGCCTGACATTGTGGGTGGCGATGCCAGCGGGGGCCTCAAGGACGATTTCATTCGCTACGGCCTGGAAGGCGCCTTCGTGCCGCTCAACGACCTGATCGAAGAGCACGCCCCCAATCTCAAGGCCTTTTTCGACAGCCACCCGGCAATTCGCGCCTCGATCTCCGGCCCGGATGGCAACCTCTACTATATTCCCTATGTGCCGGACGGGAAGTTCTCGCGCGGCTGGTTCATCCGTCAGGACTGGCTGGACAAACTCGGACTCGATCAGCCGGAAACGCCCGAGGAAGTCTATGAAGTGCTGAAGGCGTTCCGGGACCAGGACCCCAACGGCAATGGCCAGAAGGACGAGGTGCCGTATTTCGCTCGTGACGTCGTCGACGCGGTACGCCTGATCAATCTGTGGGATGCCCGGGTCTCGGGTTCTGAGCGCTATGGCGATTTCGCCACCTATGATGGTGAGGTCCGTCACCCATGGACCGAAGAAAACTACAAGATCGGCATGAGCAACATTGCCCAGTGGTACAAGGAAGGGTTGATTGACAAGGAGATCATCACGCGCGGTTCGCGGTCGCGCGAATTTCTGCTCGGCAACAATCTGGGCGGCATGATGCACGACTGGTTTGCCAGCACCGCGACATACAATGACGCGCTGCGGCCGACTATCGAGGGCTTCAATTTCATTCCCATGCTGCCACCCAAGACGGTGTCCGGCGACAGGTTTGAAGACGCCCGCCGGCAGCAGGTTCAGCCTACCGGCTGGGCCATCTCGGTAACCAATGAGCACCCGATTGAAACCATCAAGTACTTCGACTTCTGGTTCTCCGAACAGGGCCGGATCATGTCGAATTTCGGTGTCGAAGGGCTGACCTACGACATGGTGGATGGCAAGCCGCAGTTCAAACAGGAGCTTCTGACCAATGGCGAACCGGTCAATGCCCAGCTCTGGGCGGTGGGTGCGCAGGTGCCGCGTGGCTACTGGATGGACTACGAGTATGAGCGGCAGTGGACCAACCAGATCGCCCTTGATGGCATCGCCAAGTACGAAGCCTGTGACTGCCTGAAGGAAGAGTTCCTGGGCGTTGCGCTCAATGCGGAAGAAAAGGCGATCTATGATCGCTACTGGCCAAGCCTGCTGACATACATGACCGAAATGCAGCAGACGTGGCTGCTGGGCGCGCAAGATGTCGATGCCGGCTGGGACGCGTATAAGCAGCGGCTGACCGAGATGGGATATGACCAGGTCATCGAGGTCATGAACACAGCCTATGCCCGCCAATATGGCGCGGCTGCGCAATAGCGGCTCGTCCTCCAGGGTGGCGGCTTTCCCGTCGCCACCCAATTTTTCCCCCTGATCAGGAGTTCAGCAGGCAATGCGTTCCTCTGCCCCGGCCATGCTGCGCAGGTCTCTGCTCGATGAACCTCGTTCGGGCTCGTTGACCATCACCTATGCGCCCGACAGCGATGCCCAGCCGACCGAGAATCCACCACGCTTTTCATGGCTGCCCGATATCGATGACGGTGCGCGCTATGTGCTGCGTATTGCAACCGATGAGAACTATCCTGCCGGCGCGACGCTTCGGTTTTCCGACATCGGCTGGAATTTCTTCACCCCCGACGCTGTCCTGGCCCCGGCAGACTATTACTGGAGCTATGCGCTTTGGGATGCCGAAACCGGCCAGGAAAAGTCGGCATGGAGCCGAACGCGTAGCTTTACTGTTACCGATGAGCTGCCGCACACGCCGGTTCCGACGCTGGCAGCCCGACGTGCCGCCGCCGACGCACGTCATCCGCGTCTGTGGATGAACCCAGACACGCTGGAACAGTTTGCGGGCGCCGTGAAGGCCGATCCCAGCCATGCGGGCTGGAACGTGTTCTATGAGAAGTCGGTCGCGCCGTGGATCGATCGTCCGATTATCGCCGAGCCCAGGCCCTATCCCGACAATGTCCGAGTGGCTACCCTGTGGCGGCAGATGTATATCGATTGCCAGGAAGTCATCTATGCCATCCGCCATCTCGCCATTGCCGGCAAGGTGCTCGGTCGTGTCGATCTGCTCGAGAAATCGCGGGATTGGCTACTGGCCGTCGCCCATTGGGACCCAGCGGGTCCGACCTCCCGGGCCTACAATGATGAGGCCGGGTTTCGCGTCGTCGTGGCGCTGGCGTGGGGTTATGATTGGCTGCACGACCATCTGAGCGATGCAGAGCGTGAACTGGTGCGCAGCGTTTTGCTGCGACGGACGCGGGAAGTGGCCAACCACGTCATTGCCCATGCCCGCATCCATGTCTTCCCCTATGACAGCCACGCCGTGCGCTCGCTGTCAGCAGTGCTCACGCCCGCCTGTATCGCGCTGGACGGTGAAAGCCCCGAGGCCACCGACTGGCTCGACTATACGGTGGACTTTCTGGCCACGCTTTACTCGCCATGGGCGGGCACCGATGGCGGCTGGGCCGAGGGGCCGCATTACTGGATGACGGGCATCGCCTATTTCATCGAGGCCGCCAACCTGATCCGCAACTATCTCGATTTTGACCTCTACCGGCGGCCATTCTTCCAGAACACCGGCGCCTTCCCGCTCTACACCAAGGCGCCGGGTACACGGCGGGCCTGCTTTGGCGATGACTCGACGCTCGGCGATCTGCCCGGGCTCAAGGTTGGCTACAATGTGCGTCAATTCGCGGGTGTCACCGGCAACGGGCATTACCAGTGGTATTTCGACCGGCTCAAGCAGGATGCTGCCGGCACCGAACTGGCGTTCTACAATTATGGCTGGTGGGACCTCAATTTCGACGACCTGATGTACCGCCAGGATTTTCCCGAGGTCGCGGCGCAGGTCCCAGACGAGCTGCCAGCCGTCAAATGGTTCAAGGATATTGGCTGGGTTGCCATCCAGAAGCACATGGATGATCCCGCTCGGCACATCCAGTTCCTGTTCAAATCGAGTGCCTATGGCTCGCTCAGCCACAGCCATGGCGATCAGAATGCCTTCCTTCTCTATGCCTATGGCGAGGATCTCGCGATCCAGTCGGGCCACTATGTTGCGTTCAACTCGAGCATGCACCGAGACTGGCGGCGCCAGACGCGCTCCAAGAACGCGGTACTGATCGGCGGCCAGGGGCAATATGCCGACAAGGACAAGGCCTTGGCCCGTCGCGCTGCCGGCAAGATTGTGTCGGTCGACGACAGTCCAGGGCATGTAAGGATCGTCGGCGACGCAACCGAGGCCTATCGGGTCGGCAATGAGCAGGTTCGCAAGGCCGAGCGGGAAGTCCATTTCGTTGCGGACAGCTATTTTGTCATCGTGGACAGGGTCGATTGCGCCGAGCCCACGACGCTCGACTGGCTCTGCCACACCAGCAATGCGCCTGAGGTCGGCAAGTCCAGCTTCCGCTATCACGGCGAGCGCGCCGGGTTTTACGGGCAGTTCGTGTTCTCATCCGCGGGTGCCCCGACGATCTCGGCGGTGCATGGCTTTCCCGATATCGATCCGGCCGACACCGAAGGCCTCGACCAGCACCATCATGTGCGCGCCAGTGTCCCCGCTGCCCAAAGCCATGTGCTTGTCACGCTGCTGGTGCCTTACGCCCTCGACGCTCCCAAGCGCATCTTCAGCTTCATCGATGACCAGGGCTTTGCCACCGACATCTATTTCAACGACGTCGACGATCAGCGCTTCAAGCTGACCATTCCCAAGAATTTCTAGAGCAAGAGGTATCACCATGCAGCGATTTTCCGACAAGACCGTGTTCATTGCCGGCGGCGGCCGCGACATTGGTCGGGCCTGCGCCCTGCGTTTCGCGCAGGAGGGGGCCAATGTGGTGCTCACCTATAATGGCGCGGAGGAGGGGGCCCGTGCGGCAGTGGCCGATATCGAAAAGCTCGGGCGCCAGGCTTTGGCCATCAAGGCGGATTTGACACACAAGCCTTCGGTGGAAGCGGCAATCGCGGCCAGTGTCGAGCGTTTCGGCAAGCTGCACGCTCTGGTGCATGTTGCCGGCGGGCTGGTTGCGCGCAAAAACCTGGCCGAGATGGACGAGGCGTTCTGGCATGAGGTGATGAACGTCAACCTCACCTCGCTGTTCCTCACCGCGCAGGCAGCACTGCCCCACATCGAAGATGGTGGCGCCGTCGTGACCTTCGCCTCGCAGGCTGGTCGTGACGGCGGTGGGCCGGGCGCGATTGCCTACGCCACTTCAAAGGGTGCCGTGATGACGTTTACCCGTGGCCTTGCCAAGGAGGCCGGACCACGCGTCCGGGTCAATTCGGTCTGTCCCGGTATGATCTCGACGACATTCCACGACACGTTCACCAAGCCGGAAGTGCGTGAGAAAGTGGCCAATATGGCGCTGCTCAAGCGTGAAGGCAGTTCTGAAGACGTCGCCGGGCTGGTTGCTTTCCTGGCGTCCAGCGACGCCGCCTACATCACCGGCGCCAGTTACGACATCAATGGCGGCGTGCTGTTTTCCTGAGGCAATGATGGCCGTTTCCATTCCACGTTCCGGACGGGTTGCCATTCTGGGCACCTCGCTGGTGCAGCAGAACCACAATGGCGGCGACACGCACGTCGCCACTTCCGCCCGCGGGTGGATGAGCTGGGCAGAAGTGCTCTCGCACGGTGCGATCCGCTGTCCGGTTCATCACGACCCTGCCGTGGTTGCCGGGTGGGAACCAAGCAACCGCACCGGAGTGAGCCGGTATTTTAGCGGGCTAAATTTCGGCGTGTCAGGCCAGAAGGCGATCGAGATCGAGCGACGGATCGATCGTCTGCTGGTCGAGGACTTCGACATTATCGTCGTCGATGCCGGCACCAATGACATGATGGTGGAGACGGGAGAGTTCATTGCTGCAACGCGGGCGCGCATTGCAGGAAGACTGCTGGCGGCAGGCAAGACAGTGGTTCTGCTCCCCATTCTCATGCGTGGAACGCAGAAATGGGCTGCTGGTGGCCCCGAGCGGGCCAAGGCGCACTGGATCAACCAGATGGGGCTCGCCTTCGCGGAGGCTCATGCCAACTGCCACGTATTCGACTGGAACGCTGCCTGGGTCGACTACCACAGCGCCCACGGGGAACCGCATGCAGGCTTTTCCAATGACGGCACGCATTTCTCGGTGACCGGCGGTTTTGCGGTCGGCAAGGCGCTGGCGGCCTATCTGGGCCATCTGCTGCCCAATCCTGCACCGAGACTGGTCTCGCCCGATGACCGGTTCGACGCCGCGCACAATCCGCTTGGCAATCTGGTGCCCGTCAGGCCGGTCACGGTAGCCGTAAAGGGCGGCACCACCCGTAACGCTTTGGCTACGGAAATTGTCAATCCCGGCGCCGGTGCGTGGCTGAGTGCCTGTTGTGACGTGAAAGTGCCGGCTGCGGCCGGCCTGCTGGGTCTGTCGCTGCGGCTTGTCGATCATGGCGAGGCGGGGCTGAGCGCTATCGCGATGGCGCCGTTTGAAGCCGACGGTGCCGGTTGCTTTCCCTTGCCCGATGAAGCCTGGAGTGGAACGTTGCGGACGCCGCCACTCAAGCTCAAGCCAGGAAATCGTTCTCCCGGCCTGATGCTCGATGTCATTCTGGCTCCCGACGCCCCACCGCTGACCCTGACCATCGCCCAGCCAGAGCTGCGCCAGATAAGCAGCCCGGTGCGCTCATGACCGAAAAGCCCAAACTACTGCTCGCCATGCGCGAGGAATTGCCGGCAGGTTTTCTGGGACCGGCTGAATGGGCGCGGCTCGACGCCGTGGCGGACGTGATCTCGCGCAAGGCTTTCACCGATTTCGACGACGAGGCCGGCGCTGTGGCCCTGCAGCAGGCCGATATCCTGCTCGCCGCCTGGGGCGCGCCGGCGCTGACGGAGGTGCGGTTGCTGCGGGCGCCTAACCTTAAAATGGTTGCCTATGCGGCGGCCTCCGTACGGGCCATCGCTCCCCAAGCGTTCTGGAAACGGGGTATCCTGATCACCTCGGCCGTGTCAGCCATGGCAGTGCCCGTAGCCGAATTCACCTATGCCGCCATCATCATGAGCGGCAAGGATGTGTTTCGCATCCGCGACAGACAGCGCGCGGAGCGCGGCACCGGCGGCTTT
>CAXBKI010000018.1:0-14458 GCA_963975955.1 uncultured Devosia sp. | reverse complement strand
CGTCACGGTATCGAAGCCGTGGAGCTGATAGAGGTCGATGTGATCGAGCTGAAGGCGCTTCAGGCTGGCCTTCACGCTGTCCAATATGTGCCCGCGGGAATTGCCTGCGTCATTTGGGCCCGGGCCGACCGGACCACATACCTTGGTGGCAATCACCACGTCTTCGCGGCGAACGCCGAGGTTCTTCAACGACTGGCCGACAATTTCCTCCGATGCGCCGTCGGAATAGATGTCGGCCGTGTCGATGAAGTTGATACCGTGCTCGAGGGCGCGAGCCATGATCGCTTGCGCGTCCTCGAGCTGCACATTGCCCATATTCGCCCAGAAGCCCCTGCCACCGAAGGTCATGGATCCGAGGCAGAGTTCCGATACGAACAGGCCGGTATTGCCGAGTGTCTTGTATTTCATGATGCGGTCCTTCTGAGAAATGCGCGAAATTTGGCGGTCATGCCGTTTGGCCTGATGGTCGATCTTGGCGTCAGGCCCGTGGTCCATCTGCTGGGCGACCATCCAGGATGGCAGGCGCGGCGGCCGGGGTGGAAACCCCCGGCTGGGCAGGGCGTCACTGCTTGCGAAGCAGGACTGCGATGCGCTGGTTTGCGATGAGCAGGACAATCCCGGTGAGGACGCCTGCGACCGGGACGATCAGCAAGCCAAGGCCCAGGCCGTTGGGGATTTGTGCTCCCGTCGCAGCGTCACTGACCATGCCCACGATGAGAGGTCCCAGTGCAGGCCCCAAAAGGCCGGAGGCGATCATCACCAGGCTGGACGCCTGCGCCTGCCTTCCCGGACCGGCCACCAGATGAGCTGCCCCGAAGGCCCAGGGCATCAGGAAGGAAAACGACAGCATGCCTGGAACCAGCAACAGCACCGACATCCATCCGACGGGCGTGAACAAGGCCGCTGTGGTCGTCAGACTGGCGATCAGGAAGAGAATGGCGGGCGGGCTGAGCAAATTGCCGCTTGCCGAGCTTACCGCGCGGTCGAACCAGCGTCCGCCCACGAGCGCGCCGATGATGCCCATCAGGCCCTGCGGCAGGCCGAAGGCCAGTCCGACCTCACTGGCGCTGAAGCCATGCGTGCGAATGAGGAAAGGCGCCGCGAAAGCGTAAAACGGGGCTGCGGCAAAACCGAGAAAAATACCGCCGATGAACAGCGCGCGGAAGGCCGGGGACGCAAGCAGGCGCCGGCTGGATTCCATGAACGGTTCGCTGTTGGCGGCGGTGCGCTTGAGCGTCGGCGTGGGGCCGGTGACTACAAAACTCAGAAAAGCGATCAGAATGCCGATAATCCCGGTCCCGATCATCGCATGACGCCAGCCGAGGGTGTCGCCGATCGCTCCGCCGGCGGCAAATCCGACCATGGTGCCGAGCGGGACGCCCATGGCGAACAGGCCGATCGCCAGGCCGCGGCGCTCGGGACTGATTTTTCGGGCGATCAGTGCATGGCCGGCAGGGATGGCACCAGCTTCGCCGAAAGCGACGCCGAAGCGTGTCAGCGCCAGGAGCATGAAACTGGCGGCGATGCCGCCAAGTGCCGTCATCGTGCTCCAGAGCAGGATGCACGAAACCAGGACAAGGCGTGGTGATCCTCGATCGGAGGCTCGAGCCAGCGGCAGCGAAAGAAGTGCATAGCAGACCGCAAAGGCAAGCCCGGTCAGCAGGCCCATCTGAGTATCACTCAGGCCGAGGTCCAGCTTTATGGATTCAGATAGAATAAATGGGAGTATCCGATCAATCTGGGACAGCGCATTTATAAGTAAAAGCGCAAGCAGTATCGCAATAAAACGCCAGCCGACAACATACTCGTTTTCTGATTGATGAATAATCTGTCGGTTTATTTTATCAAGATCAGTTGACCTTGCCAAATTTTCTGTCATCTATTTTCCATTCCTGGCTTGACCTGCAGCATCAAGCTAAATGGAGTGCCCCATGATCAGAATGCCCGATCTCTCAAGAAACTTGCCTATTCATCCAGATGGCCGTACCGTCCCGACAGAAGGCCGGGTGCTGCGCTGGCCCGGCACCCGACAGGAGGCGCGCATGTCGTCATCGCTACTCACGGCGGTCAGCGCCTACATTGAAGAGCAGGGCGGTGGTGAAGGCCTCTTTCCCACGCCGATCGAGAGCTTCAACATCATTCGTTCCTTCCAGGCGATGATGCCGATGCGGGCGCTATATCGCCCCTCGCTCTGCGTGGTGGTCCAGGGCGCCAAGGAGATCCACTTCGGCGAGGACCGGCTTGATTACGGCGCAATGGAGTGTCTGGTTGTCAGCGTCGAGCTTCCGGCCAGCGGGCGGATCGTGTCGGCAAGTCCGACCGAGCCCTATATCGGTGTCACCCTGGACTTCGACGTCGCAACGATGCGCGAGGTACTCGAACAGCTGGACGAGCCGCCGATGCCGGTTGCGAATTCGGGCCCCTGCGTATTCGTGGGCGATGTCGACGAGGCTCTGGCGGATTGCATGCTGCGCCTGATACGGATGCTGGCGACGCCAAAGGCGATCCCGATCCTTTATCCCTCGGTGATGCGCGAGGTTTACTATTGGCTGCTGAGCGGGCCGCATGGCGGCGAAATCTGCAAGCTGGCGCTGCCAGAATCAAACATCGAGCGGGTTGTCAGGGCCGTCTCCAAGCTGCATCTGAATTTCGCCCAGACCTTGCGGATCGAGAAACTGGCCGAGGTGGCGCGCATGAGCCCATCATCGTTCCACCAGCACTTCAAAGCGCTGACCTCCATGACGCCGCTTCAGTTTCAAAAGCAATTGCGCCTTCTGGAGGCACGGCGCCTGATGGTGTCGGAGGCGGTCAACGTGGCGGAGGCGGCCTACAAGGTTGGCTATGAAAGCGCGTCGCAGTTCAGCCGGGAATATTCGCGGACGTTTGGCATTGCGCCAAAGCAGGACGTGCTGAACCAGCAGCGTCTCTACAGCGAATATGCCAGCCGTACGGTGCAAACGGCCTAGCGCTGGGCATGAAGGGTCCTCGGCATGACTGGCGCGGCGGCTCGAATGGTGCTGCCGGAGAACACGGCTGCGCGTGGCAGCCGGTCCATTGTGCAAGCGGGGATGTGTCATGCCGCAGGGGAGAGCACGCGCCGACGCGCGAGCCTGAAAGCGATGCCATCGCCGCATTCCCCGTCAATCAAGCTCTATGCCCAATCACGTGACCTCCGTGTTTTCGGCAGCTCGGCTGTCCTCAGAGCGTTGCTTGAGGCCGAAATTGATCAGGATGGGGCCGTTGATGATGACCGAGGAATACATGCCCACGAGCGAACCAAAGGTCATGGCGATGGTGAAGCTGCGCAGCGCCTCGCCGCCGAACAGGACCAGCGGCACGAGGGCCAGCAGGACCGTGAACTGCGTCAGGGAGGTGCGCACAATGGTCTGGTTGATGGACAGATCGATCAGTTCGGGCAGAGGCATCCTGCGGTATTTGAGGAGGTTTTCGCGCACACGGTCAGACGCCACCACGGTCTCGTTGAGCGAGAGGCCGATCAGGGTCAGCACCGCCGCAATGGAGGACAGATTGAACTCCAGCCCGGTCAGCGAGAACAGCCCGATGGTCATGATGACGTCGTGGGTCGTCGTCGTCACGGCTGCCATGGCGAACTGCCATTCGAAGCGGAACCAGATGTAGATGAGGATACAGACCAGTGCGATGATGATGGCGATGGCGCCGGTGGAGGCGAGCTCGCCCGAGACGGTACCGGAGACGGCCTCGACGCGACGGACTTCGTAATTGTCGCCGGCCAGGGCCTGCTGGACCTGCTGCACCGCGACCTGGTCGGCGGACTGTCCGCCCTGCTGGGCCTGCACACGCACCAGAACGTCCTGGGGGGTACGCTCGATGCGAAAAACATCGACCGTGAACCTCAAAGAGGAACACTGAATCTAGCGGATGTTGTCAGGCCGAAGCGGGCGGGGCGCGTGAGTCATAGCTGTGCGGCGATGCGCCGATTGCCATGGCATGGTTTTGCCACCAGCGATCAGCCGGGGCACGAGTGGCAAAGGCAACCGAAGTCGGGGAAGCGGGCAGGGCGCTGCCGTCCCTGGGCTGGAAAGGGTCTTTCGACCTGTCGGGCTTTGATACTGCGACGACTGCCTGCCGCTTGTAGAGCTGGCCGATAATGGCATTGTCGCGGGCATCAAGGCCCTGATGCAGCGGCACGATCGGGCGCAGCCCCCTCGTGGCCGGATTGCCCGATCCCGCGCCTGGCGCGACCAGCGCCAGCAGGCAGACGAGCATGACTGCAAGCGGATAAACGCTCCAGTGGGGCATGCTTCTGTCTTCGCCTGCGCCTAGCTGCATTGTGCCCTCACCATGGAAAGTCATTTTGGGGCAGGGAAGACTCCATCGTCAACGAAAACCTGTCTGACTTCGGGCGGGCGGCTGCCGCAGTGGCAAGAACCTGCCCGGGCAGCGGCCGGACATTTGAGCCAGCATGGCCAAGACGTGTCATAGTTAAGTGCTGGAGCATTGCGGCCCTGCTAAGGCAACCGATTTTGAGGAAGGTTGTCCGAGTGACCAGCTATAAAGTCGTCGATTGTCGCGGCGGCGAAACAGAGGGCGAGACGTATGAAATCGCCGCAGCCAGCTCGCCCGAAAATGCCGCCCTGCAGGCGATCGGGGAAGTGCTGGTGCGCAGCGGACGGCGGGCTGATCTGCGAGTACGCGTCTATTTCCAGCATCCCGACCAGGCGCTGTCGATGGTGCGGCTCTACGCCAAGGCCATCGATCGCGCATGAGGCCGTTGTGTCGGTCCGGCAAAGGCACGGAAAGGTCCGGTTTCCCAAGACCGGCTTGCGTGCGTTCGAGCTGCCCCATAGCGTGGCGGGCGGAGGATTTGAATGGATCGGCAAACCCATTTCGTGGTGGTTGGTGGCGGGACGGCAGGCTGGATCGCCGCGTTCATCATCCAGGATGCGGCGCGGCGCCGGGGGCTCAACCTGCGGGTGAGCGTCATCGAGCCGTCAAAGATTCCCACGGTGGGGGTCGGTGAAGGTACGACGGCGGCGTTCCGGCTGCTGCTCAGGCATTTCGGTATCGACGAATTCGAGTTCATCCGCGAGACCGGGGCCACCATCAAGCTGGGCATTCGCCACCAGGACTGGCGGCGCAAGGGCTTCAGCTATGACGGGCCCATCGATGATCCCCACCAGGTTATCAGGGCGCCGGCTGGCGCACCCTCGGACTATCTCAATGTCTATGCCATAGCGGCCGGACGAAGCCTTACCGACATGCATCTGTTCGGGCCGCTGCTGACCCAGACCAAGGCGCCGTTTGCGCGCAAGGCCGACGGGTCGCTGATCGCGCTGGGACCATTTCATTATGGCTATCACTTTGATCAGGCGCTGGTAGGGCGGTTTTTTGCCCGCAAGTCGGCGGGTGTCGAGATTATCGACGCGGTGGTGGCCGGCGTGGTGCGCGACGCCCAGACCGGCGATGTGACGGCGCTCGAGCTGGACAACGGGCAGACGCTCAATGCCGATTTCGTCATCGATGCCACCGGGTTCCGCAAGCAGCTTATCGTCAAGGAAATGGGGGCAGCCTGGATTTCCTACGCCCATGAACTGCCCGTCAACCGGGCGCTGCCGTTCTGGATCGACATCGGCAAAGGCGAGGAGATCGCCAATTACACCCGCGCCTGGGCGCTCGACAGCGGCTGGATGTGGCAGACGCCGACCCAGACCCGCTATGGCTGCGGCTATGTCTATTCGGACCAGTTCGCCACCCCCGAACAGGCCAAGGCCGAGGTCGAGGCGGCGCTTGGGCGCGAGATCGAGGTACGCGCCGATATCCGTTTCGATATCGGGCGGCTGGACAAGGCCTGGATGGGCAATGTGCTGGCAGTAGGGCTGAGCTCGAGTTTTCTTGAGCCGCTGGAATCGACATCGATCCACGGCACGATCGTGCAGATGATGCTGTTTGCCGACCGCTATCTCAAAGACTCCAGCAAGATCACCGCCGCCGAGCGCGACGATTACAATGCCCGGGTGGGCCGCCAGGTCGACGATTTCCGCACCTTCATCAACATGCACTATCTGGTGGAGCGCGAGGACACGCCGTTCTGGCGCGAGGTGCGGGCCAACCGCATCCATCCCGAGGCGCGCGAACGGCTGGCGCTGTGGCAGACCCGCATGCCGCGGCACGAGCAATTTGCCGAGAACCTGTTTGGCCTGCCCCATGTCCAGAGCCAGCTCTACTATCCAGTGCTGCATGGGCTTGGCCTGCTCGATCAAAACCTGGCCCGGCGCGAGATGGAGGCGGACCCCAGACTGCGCCAGTTCGCGCGCGCAGCCTATGACGGCCTGGTCAAGGAATATCGCGCAGCGGCGACTCAGGCGCTCGGTCATGCGGAATTTCTCGAGATCGTTCGGGGCATGGGGGCTGCGCCCGTGCAGTGATTTGCTGCGGTACGGGCCTGTGCAACGGGCGCAAGACAGAGTATTGGCGACTACGCGCAGTGCTTGATCGCCGCATTCCGCGCCTTGCCACATGAACATGTGTGGCACCTTTTTCTCAGTATGACGTCGGGGTGACTGTTTTGCAGGTAGAAGAGCCGCCCGTCGCGCCCGAGCGCGATCATCTGTCCTATCGACTGCGGCAGCAGCAGATTCTGGCACAACTGGGTCGGCTGGCCCTGCAGGAGTCTGACTTTGACCAGCTTCTGCAGCGTAGCACCGCGCTGTGCGCGGAGGGACTGGAAACCCCCTTCTGCAAGATCCTTGAATTTCTGCCGAGCCGGAACGTGCTGCTGTTGCAGGCAGGTGTGGGCTGGGATGCCAAGGAAATCGGCCATGCAACGCTGAGCGCCAATATTGAATCACCGGCCGGCTTTGCATTCCATACCGGTGAGTCCGTGCTGTCCAACCACCTGATGGCCGAAACCAGATTTCGGACCCCCAAGCTGCTGTCGGACTATGGCATCAAGCGCGCCGTCAATGTGCAGATCGATCTGGGCGGGCCGCAGCCAAAGCCCTTTGGTATTCTGGAAGTCGATAGCGCAGTGCCCGGACAGTTCGACGAGGCCGATGTTGCCTTCCTGGCCGGATGTGCCGGGGTGCTGGGCGCCGCCATTGAGCGCTATCGCGGGGACATCAAGCTCAGAGTGGCCAATGAGCGGCTGCAAATGATGACGCGCGAGATGAGCCACCGCATCAAGAACAGTCTTGGCGTGGTGTCGAGCCTGCTGCGGATGGGCGCCAACAGCGTGCCCGACGACAGTGCCAAGGCCGTCCTGGTGGATTCCGAGCACCGCGTAATGACGATTGCCCATGTGCATAATCACCTCTGGCAAGGCGACAAGATCGGCGAGATCGACCTCGGGGCGTTTCTTGGCGATCTATGCGCCGGCCTGAGCGAGTCCGTGGGTCAGGTCGAGATCCGCTGCCAGGCAGAACCGGTGGTGACCAATACCGACTACGCCATCCCGCTTGGCCTGATCGTCAATGAACTGGTCACCAATGCCATCAAATACGCCTATGAGCCCGACCAAGGCGGCGCGATCGATGTGTCCCTGTTTGCCGTGGACACCGGGCTTGAGCTGCAGGTTGTCGACTATGGCAGGGGACTGCCGGAGGGCTTTGACATCGCTGCCCGACGCAAGAGCTTCGGCATGAGAGTGGTCTCAAGCCTGCTGGTGCAGCTGAACGGAACGCTGACGATCGGGGAGAGCGAGATCGGCACGCGGTTCCTGATGCGGTTTGATCCGCATGCACGCGCCGACCAGGCCGACGCGGACTGAGGCAATGCCGACTTTGGCCCGGCTAGGCTGCGTCGCTGAGAAGGTCCTCGGCCAGGCCATATTCGTGCAGCTTGCGATAGAGCGTGGAGCGGCCGATCTTGAGGGCGCGCGCAACGCGGGACATGCGGCCGCCATGGTGCTGGATGGCAAAGACGATGGCGGCGCGTTCGATCTCGGCCAGCGCAGCCACTTCGCCGCTGGGATCAAGGAACCGGTCCGGCGCAGCGGGCAGGTTGACGTCAATGCGCTGGCGGGCGGTGGCGGCGTCGATATGGGTGGGCGCTGCGGCGACGGGGGATGACTGGATTTCCCTTATCGCCCGGTCACGGCCGCTGGACTGGGCAATGATCTGCGGGAAATCAACGGTCTCCAGGAATGCTCCGTCGCTGAGAATGCCGGCACGATAGACCGCGTTTTCCAGCTGGCGGACATTGCCGGGCCAGTCGTAGCCCGCCAACAGGCTCAGCGCGGCCGGCGAAATGCCCAGAATACGCTTGCCGGCTTCGGCGGCGAAGCGGGCGATGAACATGGCGACCATGGCGTTGAGGTCTTCCATCCGCTCGCGCAGGGGCGGCGTATAGATGGGAAACACATTGAGCCGGTAATAGAGGTCCTCGCGGAACTCGCCGGACTTGGCCAGGTTGAGCAGGCGCCGGTTGGTTGCCGAGATGACCCGCACATTGACGCGCTCGGTGCGCGATGCGCCGACCGGCTCGATTTCGCCTTCCTGCAGCACGCGCAGCAGCTTTACCTGGATATCGAGCGGCAGTTCGCCGACCTCGTCGAGGAACAGGGTGCCGTTATGGGCTTCGGCGAACTTGCCGGTCTGATCGGCAATGGCGCCGGTAAAGGCGCCTTTCTTGTGCCCAAACAGCACCGATTCCACCAGATTGGGCGGGATGGCGCCGCAATTGACGGTGACGAAGGGTTTGCCGGCGCGGTCGCCCGAGCCTTGAATGATGCGGGCGATGAGCTCCTTGCCCACGCCGGTCTCGCCTTCGATCAGGACCGGGATGGTCGATTTGGCCGCCTTGGCGCACAGGCTGATGACACGCTCCATGGCAGGCGCCTTGGCAATCATGTCCCTGGCGCTGAAGGTACCGGTGCGGCGCGCGCGCTCGGCACGAATGGTGGCTTCAAGCGCATCCAGCTTCATGGCATTGCGCAGCGAGATCACCAGGCGCTCGGGCGCAACCGGCTTGACGAAATAATCGGCGGCGCCGTTGCGCATGGCCGAGATCACCGTCTCGAGCGAGGCATTGCCGGTCTGGATGATGACGGGGGTGGTCAGGCCTTCGCGGCGCATGGCGTCCAATACGCCCATGCCGTCCAGATCGGGCATGACCAGATCGAGGATCATGGCGCCGATATTGCGATCGTCACGCAGGATGGCCAGCGCCTGCTCGCCGCCGGTGGCAGTGAGCGGCTTGAAGCCGGCCTTGTTGGCGACCTCTGCAGTCAGGCGCAACTGAACCGGATCATCATCGACTACCAGAATGCGCGTCATCCAAACCCCGGTCTTTTTGCTGCGGCATCGATTCGTGTGCCGTTTTGGGAACAAGATGAGCGGATGGGGTTAAGGGGCGATTAATCATAGAGATTTTGGCGCAGGTATGGGCGCGCGAACCGCCTCATCGCGTTTGTTGAGGGGGTGGTGCAGTCGCCGGTCTTCCCAACCCATTCCCCGCTGGTTAAGGTCCGCGCGCAATTGAACTGCCGGAGAGACGTGATGAGTGCACCCGCCCAGAAGAGCCATAACCAGTTCGGCGCTTTGCCGGTGTGGGATCTGACCGATCTTTATCCGGGCGGCGACAGCGCCGAGTTCAAGGCCGATCTGGAAAAGGCCAAGGCCGACGCCATCAGGTTCGAGGCAGACTACAAGGGCAAGCTGGTTGCCCTTACCAAGGCAGGCCAGCTGGTCAAGGCGATCAAGGACAGCGAGGCGCTTGGCGATCTGACCGGGCGCATCGGCTCATTCGCGTTTCTGCAATATGCCCAGAAATCCACCGACCCCGATCGCGCCAAGTTCATGGGCGATACCAATGAGGCGCTGACCAATCTGTCGACGCGCGTGCTGTTTTTCGAACTCGAGCTCAACCGGATCGAGGACGCCGACCTCGAAGCCGCCTTTGCTGGCGATGCCGAGCTGGCGCGCTATCGCACCTGGTTCGCCGAATTGCGCAAGGCCAAGCCCTATCAGCTCGACGACAAGCTCGAAGAGCTGTTCCATGACAAGTCGACCACCTCGTTTTCGGCGTGGAACCGGCTGTTTGACGAAACCCTCAGCAGCCTGGAATTTGACGTCGCGGGCGAGACGCTGAACCTGGAAGCCACGCTGCATCTGCTGAGCGAAAAGGACGAGGCCAAGCGCGAAGCCGCCTTCAGGGCGCTGGGCAAGACGCTCAAGGCCAATGGCCGGCTGTTTACTCACATCACCAATGTGCTGGCCAAGGACAAGGAAATCTCGGATCGCTGGCGCGGCTTTACGGATATTGCCGATAGCCGGCACATGGCCAATTCGGTGGAACGCGAAGTTGTCGATGCGCTGCAAAAGGCCGTCGAAGACGCTTATCCGCGGCTCAGCCATCGTTACTACAAGATGAAGGCCAAGTGGTTCGGCAAGGACAAGCTCAATGCCTGGGACCGCAATGCGCCGCTGCCGACCAGCGATGAACGCATCTGGGACTGGGATGCGGCGGTGTCGACGGTGATGGAGGCCTATGGGCAGTTCTCGCCCGAATTGGCCGAATGCGCCGCGCCGTTCTTCAATTCGGGCTGGATCGATGCGCCGAGCGGGGACGGCAAGCTGTCGGGCGCCTTTGCCCACCCCACGGTACCCAGCGCCCACCCTTACCTGATGCTCAACTACATGGGCCGTTCGCGCGATATCATGACGCTGGCCCATGAACTGGGGCACGGTGTGCACCAGCGGCTGGCGGCAGCGCAGGGCCCGATCCTGGCCAATACGCCGCTGACACTGGCCGAGACGGCATCGGTGTTCGGCGAAATGCTGACATTCCGTTCGCTGCTCAACAAGACGACCGACCCCCAGCAGCGCTTTGCCCTGCTCTCGAGCAAGGTCGAGGACATGCTCAACACCGTGGTGCGCCAGATCGCGTTCTATACCTTTGAGCGGCGCGTCCACACGGCACGGCGTGAGGGTGAACTCAAGAGCGAACAGATCGACCAGATCTGGCTCGAGGTGCAAAAGGAGTCACTGGGCGATGCCATCATTGCCAATGAGGGCTATGAGAGTTTCTGGGCCTATATTCCGCACTTCATCCACTCCCCTTTCTATGTCTACGCCTATGCCTTTGGTGACTGCCTTGTGAACTCACTCTACGCGCAGTATGAGAAGTCCAGTGAAGGCTTTGTCGAGCGCTATTTCGAGCTGCTCAAGGCCGGGGGAAGCAAGCATCATACCGAATTGCTGGCGCCGTTCGGCCTGGATGCCAAGGATCCCCAGTTCTGGTCGCTGGGACTCTCCATGATCGAGGGGCTGATCGACGAGCTGGAAGCGACGGCACCCTGAGTGCCATTTGCGCGCCCGCGCCCGGGCGCATAGACTTTTTGATGACTGGACTTAAGAGGACGACATGGCCACTAAACACCGCCCCGAACACCATTCGCAGCTGCAGGTTGAATCACCGATGGATTACGCCCAGCACGAGGCGACCTATCAGGGTTTCATTGCTGGCGCCAAGTGGAGCGTGATCGGGCTGGCAGTAACGCTGGTCATTCTCTACTTCCTGATCCGGCCCTGATTTCAGAGCAGGTACAGGCCTTTTATTTGAGCCTGTCCACCGGGCAGGCGGGCAGGAGAACTTCATGAAAATTGCGATCGTTCGCGAACGTCTTGAGGGAGAGAACCGCGTTGCGGCAACCCCCGAGACGGTCGGCAAGCTTGTTGCGCTGGGTGCCAGCGTAGAGGTCGAAAAAGGCGCCGGGCTCGGTGCACGCATTCTGGACACCGATTATGAGGCGGCTGGCGCGGTCATCGCTGCGACGGCGTCTGCAGCGGTCAAAGGCGCCGATGTGGTGCTGACGGTGCGTCGGCCCGAGGCGAGTGCGCTGACCGGCGTCAATGCCGGAGCGCTGGTGATCGGGGCGCTCGATCCCTATGGCAATGAGGTTGCGCTGGCCGGGCTGGCCAAGGCGGGGGTGACGGCGGTGGCGATGGAGCTGATGCCGCGCATTACCCGCGCGCAAGTGATGGATATCCTGTCCAGCCAGGCCAATCTGGCCGGCTATCAGGGCGTCATCGAGGCGGCGGCGGCGTTTGACCGCGCCTTCCCCATGATGATGACGGCGGCCGGTACCGTGCGGCCAGCCAAGGCCTTTGTGATGGGGGCGGGCGTCGCGGGCCTGCAGGCCATCGCCACGGCCAAGCGGCTGGGCGCAGCGGTGTCGGCGACCGACGTGCGGCCGGCGGCCAAAGAGCAGGTCGAGAGCCTGGGCGGCAAGTTCGTGGCCGTCGAAGACGAAGAGTTCAAGCAGGCGGAAACTGCGGGCGGCTATGCCAAGCAGATGAGCGCCGAATATCAGGCCAAGCAGGCGGCCCTGACCGCCCAGCACATCGCCAAGCAGGACATCGTCATCACCACGGCCCTGATCCCGGGGCGGCCCGCGCCTCGGCTGATCAGCAAGGCCATGGTGGAATCGATGGCACCCGGTTCGGTGATTGTCGATCTGGCCGCCGAGCGCGG
Organism: uncultured Devosia sp.; assembly: GCA_963975955.1. Lineage (GTDB taxonomy): Bacteria > Pseudomonadota > Alphaproteobacteria > Rhizobiales > Devosiaceae > Devosia. The sequence goes on along the minus strand of CAXBKI010000018.1, from coordinate 2,005 downwards.
TGGCAATGTCGAGCTGACGGTGCCCGGCAAGGTGATTGAGCACAATGGCGTGACCATCATCGGCTACACCAATATGCAGGGTCGAATCCCGACCACGGCAAGCCAGCTCTATGCGCGCAACCTGCTGGCCTTCCTGACCACGCTGATCGACGCCAAGGAGAAAAAGCTCGCCATCAACTGGGATGACGAGCTGGTCAAGGCGACCGTTTTGACGCGCGACGGCGCCGTGGTGCATCCGAGCTTTGCCGGCGCCGCGCCAGAAAAGGCTGCTGACGCGGTCAAGGCGAGCGGAGCCAAGCCTGCGCCCGCCAAGGCAGCTGCAACAAAGGCCGCACCCGCCAAGGCAGCGGCAACAAAGGCTGCACCCGCAAAGCCAGCGACCACCAAGGCGCCTGCGGCCAAGAAGGCCGCAGCCAGCAAGCCGGCCGCCGCAGCTGCCAAGAAGCCCGCGGCCAAGGCGCAGCCGAGCGCCGCCAAGCTGGCGGCCAAGGAACATGCCGTTGGTGTGATGGATGCCGCCGCGGCGCCCAAGCCGACATCGCCCAAGCCGGTCAGAAGCAAGGCCGCGGCGTCCGGGACTGCGGCGTCCAAGCCAGCCAAGGCAGCGGCCGCCGAAAAGCCGGCCACGCCGAAAAAGCCTGCAGCGAGCAAAAAGGCCGCCGCACCCAAGACGCCAGCAGCACCCAAGGGAGCCCAGTAAATGGAAACCACGGCAGAACACACCGCCGATGTGGTGGCCGCCGCCGCCCATGCGGCAATCGGGGGCGCCATCGACCCCTTCACCTTCCGGCTGGCGATTTTCGTGCTGGCGATCTTTGTCGGCTATTTCGTCGTCTGGTCGGTTACCCCGGCGTTGCACACACCGCTGATGAGCGTGACCAACGCCATTTCGTCGGTGATCGTGGTGGGGGCGCTGCTCGCCGTCGGCGTGCATCTGGCTACCGATGCCAGCTGGCTCTCCAAGCTCTTCGGCTTCATCGCCCTGGTGTTTGCGAGCGTCAACATCTTTGGCGGGTTCCTCGTCACCCAGCGCATGCTGGCCATGTACAAGAAGAAGGGTTGAGCCAATGATCTCTGCAGATATTGCAGCCCTTCTCTATCTCGTCTCGGGCGTGCTGTTCATCATGGCGCTGCGCGGCCTGTCGAGCCCACGCACGGCCCGTCAAGGTAACACCTACGGCATGGTGGGCATGGGTATCGCCATCCTCACCACGCTGGCCGTGGCGGCACCGAGCGATCTGATCAGCTGGGTGCTGATCATCGGCGGTATCGGCCTGGGCGGTGGTATCGGCGCCTATATGGCCCGGACCGTCAAGATGACCGACATGCCCCAACTGGTCGCGGCCTTCCACTCGCTGGTGGGTCTGGCTGCCGTGTTCGTGGCAGCTGCCGCGCTCTATGCGCCTGATGCGTTCGGGATCATCGATATCGACCCGGCGACGGGTCTGGCGGTCGGGCTGATCCATGCCCAGGCGCTGGTCGAGATGAGCATTGGCGTGGCGATCGGCGCCTTTACCTTTACCGGTTCGGTCATCGCCTTTGCCAAGCTCAATGGCAATATGAGCGGCAAGCCCATCATCCTGCCCATGCGCCATGTCATCCACATCGCCATGGCGGTGGTGCTGCTGGGGCTGATCTGGGCCTTCACGGCATCGGCCGACCCGATGCTGTTCTGGCTGATCACGATTGTGGCGCTGGTGCTGGGCGGGCTGATGATCATCCCGATCGGCGGCGCGGACATGCCCGTGGTGGTGTCGATGCTCAATTCCTATTCGGGTTGGGCAGCGGCCGGCATCGGCTTTACGCTGGGCAATACGGCACTGATCATTACCGGCGCGCTGGTGGGCAGTTCGGGCGCGATCCTGAGCTATATCATGTGCAAGGCGATGAACCGCAGCTTCATCTCGGTGATCCTGGGTGGCTTTGGCGGCGATAGCGGTGCTGCCGCCGACGGCGTCGAAGACGACCGTCCGGTCAAGCAGGGGGCCGCCGATGACGCGGCCTT